>NZ_JBEHFT010000031.1:0-24134 GCF_040225455.1 Corynebacterium sp. KPL2838
AACCGCCTGACCTCAAACACAGAACTGAATACCGAGCCGAAAGCACAAACGGCTACACCACTACACGGGACTTGACCTTGAGCCGGCGAATATCAGGCCGCATTCCTGACTCGACCTTGTTGCGTGCCGTCCTGCCCGGCACATCATCAGGGTCTCGGCTTGTCACATTGGGGCGCAGGATGTACTCATCTCGCCCCGCCTTGGTCGGACCTGACCCCTGTGGATGCGGCGGCAAAACACGTTCAGACGGGCCAGGCTTGGGGTACTCAGGAATGGGCTGACGCGTATCGTCGTGGACGAAACACGATTGAAAGCCGTAACGCCCTTCTCAAGAACGGTCGTATGGGGTTGGGTGACACGACTCGGCGTCTCGTCCGTGGGTTCGCTAACGCCACCCTCGTCCCCGCTCTGGGCATTGTGGGTGTCAACATTCACCTGATTCAGAAGTTCCTCCACCGAGTCGTATTCGACTTGAATACGAATCCCAGCGATCCGGTAACAACTCAGCCGCGTAAGCGAGTCTCCGACTGGAACACGTTCGGTAACGCCGCGCCACAGGCTCCCCCGGCTGCAGCCTAGAGATCAGCAAAGTCCACCGCCCATATGGGCCGTGGTCTACAGGTCGTGGGCTACTGCCCAACTAAACAAAATCTCGCCCGATCTCTGTTGCTTTTAAGCACCAGGAATCGGACAAAACAAGTTAAATCCCAATCCTCGGAAACGAGAATCGGGATTTCGTTTGGCAGTTCGTAGTTTCGTGAACTCTGCAGGTCAGAAAGGTGAAACCGCCTATATGTACCCCGTACGGGATTTGAACCCGTGTTACCGGCGTGAGAGGCCGGCGTCCTAGGCCTCTAGACGAACGGGGCTCGTTCGCACGTAGCAGGCGAAGCAAAAGCTGTACTGCTTAAAGCTTGCTTGCTGCGGACTCGTTAAACAGTAAACGATGGGTAAACACAATACAAATCAGCAGATAGTACGGGGATTCATGCCGGTAAATCCCCCAGTTAAGACCCACTTTGGTCCCGATTAAGCCGCAAGCGCACATACGGAAAATTCCTCCAACCGCAGTGGCTGGAGGAATCTTTTTATTTGTACCCCGTACGGGATTCGAACCCGTGTTACCGGCGTGAGAGGCCGGCGTCCTAGGCCTCTAGACGAACGGGGCATAGAACTAGTGAGCCTGCTTTAAAAGCATTTTCACTGCTGGCCTACCAGGACTCGAACCTAGAATGGCGGTACCAGAAACCGCTGTGTTGCCAATTACACCATAGGCCATTTGCTCACTCGCTCGGAATCGCATCCTTATCGGCCGCGCTCCCTTGCTCGCTGCAACGTGTTATAACTATAATGATCGTTGCCCAATGCGCCAAATCGCCAGCGCAACTCGCATTTTTAGGCGCTTTTCTTGAGCTAAAATAAAGCTGCGGATGACATCTGTGTAGTTCGATGTTCATCCGCCGCTGTAACGGGCTTTCCCCGCTAGGCTTCTGATGGCTCCTGCATTACTCGGCCGCAGGAACGTACGGAGTTACCTCGCGGGCAGCACGCAGGCGCGCCAAGGTGGACTCTTTGCCCAGAAGTTCCATGGACTCAAAGAGCGGTGGCGAAACCTGGGCGCCGGAAATGGCTACGCGCAGCGCGCCGTAGGCCTTGCGCGGCTTTAGCTCTAGGTCCTCAATGAGCGCCTTGGATAGCGCGGTTTCAATAGCGTCAGTCTTCCACTCCTCTACCGCTTCAAGGGTGTCAATGCCCACCTCGAGCGGCTGGACGGCATCGTCCTTCAGGTTCTTCTTGGCAGCTTTTTCATCCAGGGTGAGCTCAGCATCGGGCGTGATGAGGAAGCTGAGTAGCCCATAGGCATCGGCAAGCGTCTTAATGCGCGTTTGCACCAAGTCCGCAGCGAAGGCGAATTTCTCGCCGTCATAATCGGCTGGGAAGTCCGTGCACTCCGTCAGGTAATTGCGCAGGCGGAAGGCAAACTCCTCGGGCTCGAGCAGTCGAATATGATCGGCGTTGATGGCCTCGAGCTTCTTCTGGTCAAAGCGGGCGGGGTTACCCAGAACATCATTGACATCGAAGTTCTCAATCAGTTCATCCATGCTGAAGATGTCCTTATCCGCCGACAGGGACCAACCCAACAGCGACAAGTAGTTGAGCATGCCTTCTGGGATGATGCCGTTATCGCGGTGATTGAAGAGGTTAGACTGCGGGTCACGTTTGGACAGCTTCTTCTTCCCCTCGCCCATCACGAAGGGAAGGTGACCAAACTCCGGGGTAAATTCCGCGATGCCAATTTCCTTTAGCACGTCATACATGGCCAGCTGGCGCGGGGTGGATGAGAGAAGATCCTCGCCGCGCAGTACGTGGGTAATGCGCATCAGCGCGTCATCTACCGGGTTAACCAGGGTGTACAGCGGAGCTCCGTTGGAGCGCGCCACCACGTAGTCAGGCTGAGTTTCAGATTTGAAGGACATCTCGCCGCGCACAAGGTCGGTCCAGGCCCAGTCCTTGTCTGGCATGCGCAGACGCCAGACGGGCTTGCGACCTTCAGCCTCAAAGGCATCGATCTGCTCTTGCGTCAGGTCGCGGTCGTAGTTGTCATAGCCCAACTTGGGATCGCGCCCGGCTGCCTTGTGCCGTTCTTCTACCTCTTCCGCGGTGGAGTAGGCAGGGTAGACATGTCCGGCATCGATAAGCTTATTGAGCACATCTTTATAAATGTCCATGCGCTGGGACTGCCGGTACGGTTCATGCGGGCCGCCCACATTGACGCCCTCGTCCCAGCCCAATCCGAGCCAGGTCAAGGAATCAATGATGGCCTGATAGGACTCTTCCGAGTCACGGGCAGCATCGGTATCTTCGATGCGGAAAATCAATTTTCCGCCGGTGTGGCGGGCATAGGCCCAGTTAAACAGGGCCGTGCGCACCATGCCAACGTGCGGGGTACCAGTGGGAGAAGGGCAAAATCTAACGCGAACTTCAGTCATGGCCACCATCGTAGTGGAGCCACAGGACACAGTCCGCACCAGCCCAAACCAGCGCCTCACCCTACCACCCAAAAGTGCGTCCCCATTTACTTTATTACACGCAAAAAGGGGTAGATGATAACGAGTTCCATTATAAACACACTGGTAAAAGGGAACGGTTTTCAAAAAATTATCCAGTATTGGGAATCATTTTCTATAGTTTCGAGGTGAACTACTGACAACTGCAGAAAGGTAACGCGCTGGTGGCTTCTCCTCGTATCCGCTTCATCGCCGCATTCAGCACGATCGCGCTGATTGCCCCGGCTACCGCCTACGCCGGTCCAGACGATGGCAAACACATCGCGACCCAAACCCACGTCGATTCTCCCAAGAGTTTTTGGGAAAACGACAACTTCCTGCTGCGATCCGAATTTCCCGGCCAAACGCCGCCGCTCATCGATGACACCGTTGCCTGGATTGGCAAAGGCTATACCCGCGAAGACGAGAACGGTAAGCGCCACCAGAACTTTATGTATTCCCTGCCGCAAAACGGTACGCAGGATTACATCGGCGCCCCAGGCACCACGTACTACACCGCCCCGTCCCAAGCCTCCGCTAACCAAGAGCCCATCTGGATCGGATTCGGTTCAAAGGGGCTTCCCGTGGAAAATTTCCGCAACAACATCGCCTACCTCGATCTGTTGAGCGTGGATGGCCCAGGTGACGTGGAGCTTTTTACCAATAAGGACGATAAAGACGGCACTAATCTCAATCGCATGCTGGGTTCGTTCGAGAACTCACCACACTCTGCTTTTCTCGAACGTGGTAGCCACACTCACAACTACACGCTCTTTACCAAGCCCGGCCGTTATCGCTTGACCTTTCGCACCACCGCGCGCACGGCGGATGGCCAACTCGTGGCTAGTGAGCCGCAGACCACCAGCTACCAAGTGGGCGGGCAAAAGCCAAAGGATGAAAAGACCCCAAGCCTCAAAGAGCGCTTTGATAGCTCCTCCTCCGGTGATGCCGCCGCTGCTGGCTACAGCCTGAGCCTGGACAAAAAGCAGAACCCGGAAAAAGACGGTGACGATAAGCTCACCACCATTTCCTTCGATGCAAAGAACAAGGAATCCGGCACGCTTACGCTGCTTATCGATGGCTATTTCCTCACCGATCTGCCCGTCACCGACGGCCACGCCAAGTGGGATGAGTACATGGGCCCAGAATCGTCCAATATCCAGGCCGTCTTTACCCCAGAAGGCGATGCCCCGCGCTGGATTTCGCAGCAGGTGGAATTTACCCCGGGCTCCCCCTCCCAAACCGATTCTTCTACTACCGAAGAGAAGTGGGAAGAAGCCGAGAATCCGCGCCAGCTGGCACCCACCGAAGAGGTAACGCTGCAAGAAACCGGCTATACGGTGCGGATGCGCAAACAAGGTGAAGAAGGAACCAAAATTATCATCGACATGGATGATAAAAACTTCAGCGGCGTGATGACTGGTGGTCTCTACAAAAACAAGAACGACGAGGAATCCTCTACTTCGGTGGAAGCAGCGATTACCAAGGGCCACGGAGAAGCCACTTTTACCTACGGTAGGTACTCCGAAAACTACACTGCCAAAATCAACGTCTTCCCGCACTCCACGGTCCAGGCCGGCCACGGAAGCACGGTGCTGACCGAGTCCTACAAACTCGATGAAAACTACGAAGTAAAAGACGAGCTTTCTACCAGCGCAGAGGATAACACCGCTACCCCAGGCGGAAAGCCTGAGTCCGGCGATACGCCGGCACCATTTCAACCGCCACAGGACGAAGAAGCTCAGCGCTGCAGCGAAAAGCGCGTACTTGACCGTGGGCACGTCGATATCAAGGCACTTCCTACGGACGATGGTTTCCGCACCGTCCTGCGCGATGACACAGGACAAATTGATAAGAACTCGGTAGACCGCTCGTTGGATGACGTCGTGCTTGGCGTACACAAAAACGCGCTTACTCCTCGCGGCCAGCAGCTGGATGATAAGAAATTCGATTTCCTTGGCAATATCGGTGACCGCTTCTACCACCTGCCACAAACACAGAACCAAGCCATCATCTGGCCGGGGTATAACACCGAAGAATTGGATTACTCCAAGATGAAAGATGGCAAAGTCAATTTGAACCTTAAGCCCACGCACACGCCAGAGGGCGCTGAGTGGGGCGCATATATAGATAAGGCCAGGGGTGTCGGTTACGACGTCCTTGCCAATTCTGCCGAAAACGACCACACGATCGAGACCACCTTCGCATCGCACAGGCATACCCACTGGGCTTTTACCAAGCCGGGCATCTACACGTTCGAGGCAACCTATACGGCAACTACCACCGACGGCAAAGAACTTGCGTCGGAGCCGCAGACGTTGACCTTTGCCATTGGTGATGACGCGGTGAAGTCCTGTTCTACGGCTGCGCCATCGGATAAGCCTTCCGAAAAGCCTTCGGACTCGGCAAAGCCATCCAAGCCCTCGAAACCGTCTAAGCCGTCCGAGCCGTCAGCTCCCGGAGGGTCATCGTTTAATCCTTGGACCCTGGTCTTGCCTGCGGTTCTTGGCATCACCTTCAAGGCCTTCTACAACTTCTTCCGCGACAACCAAGATCTCATTCGTGAGCGCTTTGGCTGGCGCATCTAACTAATAATCCACTGCTCAGGGGACCCCACCCCAGGCGCTTTAAAGGAAATTCAACCATGGATACCAACACCATTTCGCGCACCAGAGCCCACCGGCCTGGCAGCCGCATCATCGCAGCGGTGATTACCGCCCTCATCGCGTTTTTCGTTCCGGCCACACCAGCGTTGGCCTTCGAGGACGTCTTTGACTCCGGCCACATCGACGCGTTCTACGTCACCGCGCCGGATGGCCAGCTGCACCTATCCATGCAGGAAGATGTCACCGGTTCGCACGTCCAGCGCCCCGGCGATGACGTGCTGCTCCAGGTCGTGGAATCGGCATGGTCCGATGCCACCGAGGGCGTTCCCGAGATTGGCGAATCGACCTACTTCCTGCCCCAAACCCAGGATCCGAATATCATCTGGCCGGGCTGGGATACTCAGCCGGCGCGCGATGGTGGCTTTATTAGTGTTGACTTCGAGTTCACCAATATTTCTGGGCCGGGCTCGGTCTATGTCTTTGAAACCTCTGGGTTCGGCAACGTTGGTGCCGTGACCAATTCCGGTTCGATGGAGCTCACCAGCGGCGAGGTCATTAACCAGCCGAGCCCTGCGCACCGCCACGTCAACTGGGCTTTCAGCGAGGCCGGTACCTACGAGATGACCGTCCAAGCCTCCTCCAACGGCCAAACCAGTAACGCGGTGACCTATACCTGGCAGGTGGGCGAAGGCGGCGATGCCGTCACCACTCACCGTTCTGCGGGCGGTGCTGGCGATGCAGACAACTCCGGCAATGACGCCGGACACAGCAAATCCGAGGGTGGCCAAGGTGGCAACGCTGCAAGTAGTGGACAGTCCACGGATCCAGAATGCCGGCCGGGTATCATCCCGAAGATCAAAGACGATACGGTCTCGCCACCGCAGTGGCGCGATGCCGATGGCGCAACTTTTTACCTCTCCGATAATTCCGGCGTCGAGCTGCCAGAAGATGTTGGACCTGTTTCGGCCGGCCAAGCCTGGATGATCGGTTCTACGCAGGTCGATGGCGTGCCATGGCTCGGTGCGAATACCCAGAGCCCCTCCATGCGCGAACACATTCCAGGTGATGTTACTTGGGAGCTCGTCGATATAAAGGGCCCTGGCGCCATGATGGTCTACAGCCAGGGTGGCCTGGGCAAGATCGTCGGCGATGAATGGTTCCGTGGCGCGAACGGTGCTGTAGAAGGCAGCTACAATATCGCGCCCAATACCCACGTGCACCCTAACTGGGTCTTCGAAAAGCAGGGCACTTACGACGTCACCATCCGCCAGGTGGCCCAGACCTCTGCTGGCAAGCAAGTAGCTGGACAGGCAACGCTGCACTTTGTCGTGGGCGGTGGCCGCCCAGATGGCTCCTTCGATAATGGTCACTTTGACCTGGGCGCGGAAGTAAACCCGGAGGGCGGCGACTGTGGTGTTGGCGCCGCAGCCGGCGCGGGCTCTAATGGCTCCGGCGGTGGCCAGGATGGCGCCAGCGGTTCCGGTGCGAACGCATCCGGTAAGGGTGGCAATGCGGCTCTCGCCAATACTGGCACCCCCACTATGCCGCTTGGCATCGGTGTGCTCGGCTTGGGCATGCTGTTCCTTGGCCTGGGCATCGCACGACTCGCTGTCGCGAGGGCAAAGAATTAATGCCAGTGTCCCACTACCGTTTCGTACCGCGCGGGCTGCAGGCCGTCGGGGCGCTCTTTAGCGTCTCCCTCCTTGCGGCAGGCTGCACGACCTCGGCAGCGGTGGATACCTTTGATCGCTTCAGCGTGGTCGCCACGACGCCCATTCTGGCGGATATTGCCCGCCACGTCGCAGGCGAGGATGCCTCGGTCACCGGGCTTATCCCGAGTGGAAAGGACCCGCACACCTTTGAGCCCACACTGCGCACGGTGCGCAACGTGGCCAATGCGGATCTGGCCTTGAGCAATGGATACCTCTTGGAACCGCAATCGCTGATAGATACCCTGCACGAGTCCACGGATGCGCCCGTGGTGGAAGTCGCTGACTCCGCCTCTACCCGCGGCGCTACCCTCGTGCCGCTGGTAGAAGATGTCTCCCTGGATGCCATCTGGTTGGGCCTGCGCATTAGCGGCGCCGAGCAGCGCAACTCCGGCGTGGATTTCCGCATGGTCTCTGCCGAGGGGCCAGGCGATGTCGCAGCCTACGTGGTCTCGACCTTCGGCACGCCGGAAGTGCTATTTAATAGCGCCGATGGCATCGACGCGGACGATGATGCGGTCACCCTCCCGGCCAATGCGCACACGCACGTCTCGTGGGGCTTTTCGGAGCCGGGCATCTATAAGCTGGGTTTCCAGGCAGATGGCACAGAGGTAGAGCACCTCACCGTCGCGGTGGGCGTGAACCCACCGGAGGATATGGATGTCATTGATTCCGGCCACGTGGATATTGCCGCTTATCTGGCAAACGGTTCTATTGATTTGCGCGATCAAGATCAGCATTTTGATCCCGCGCATACCGCGGTGGCAGTCCCATCCTCGGTCCTGCAGCCCATTCCGCCGGATCCCGCTTATCGCTTCTTGGGCACCCCCGGTGCGGATACGTACCTGCTCCCCCAGGCAGTCTTGGGTAAACATATCCACGGCGAGGTGGACCCGCACTTGTGGCACAACGTGGACAATGCCATTGCCTATGTCGATGTCATTGCTGAAGAAATGGCGAATGCGGATCCGTCCCACGGCGCCGATTACCGCGCCCGTGCTGAATCCTATATCGCGGAATTGCGCGAGCTGGACGAGTACGTAGACCGCGCGATCTCTTCCATCCCGCAGAACAATCGGCACTTGGTCACCACCCACCACGGCTATGCCTACTTAGAGCAAGGCTACGGCCTTTCGGTGGCTGGATTTGTTACCCCTAATCCCGCCATTGAGCCTTCGCCACGCGAGGTCATTGCCCTGCGCCGGACGCTGGAGAACCTGCACCTTCCTTCGGTCTTTGTGGAGCCGGTGGAGCAAGCCAGCGCCAGCACGCTGAAGGAAGCCGCCGCGCAGCAAAACGTAGAGCTATGCCCAATTTACGGCGACACGCTTGATGATGCCGTGCCTACTTATATCGATCTCATGAAATTCAATGCTGACTCGCTGCAGCGTTGCCTACATCCTTCGAATGGAGATAACCATGCTTAACCTTGCCTCTCGTACCGTTACCCGCGCGGCCACTCGCACGGCAGCCTGCATTGTCACTGCGGGCCTCGCCCTATCCGCAACGCCCGCCTGGGCCGGCGACCTCGCGCAAGTGGTTGGCGCGGATGAAACCGTTGCGCCAGAGGGCGAAGAAAAGGTCATCGATGCCGGCCACGTTGATATCGGCACGCTGTTAGACGGCTCCGATGTCGAGCTTTTGGCCCGCGATGATGCGGGCGACTCCCCGGTGTGGCGCCACCTCGATGACCTCGTATTTTCGGTCAGCGATGCGGCCCAGCAAACACTGCCGGATACCGAAGATTTCAGTTTCGTCGGTGCCCAATCCGGCGAGGATGTCTGGGTTGTCCCACAGACTGAGCAGGTCGGCGTCCCGTGGCTGGGGTGGAATACCCAGGCGCCTTCGCTTGTCGATAACGCCGATCGCGGCGTTACTATGGAATTCCTCGGACACTCCGGCCCAGGGGATTTTTCCCTCTTTTTGCAAAACGGTGGCTTTGAGGCACCCCAGCTGCTGTGGTCTACGGCAGAAAAAAGCGAGTCTGAGTTCTGGGTAGATCTCAATACGCACACTCACGCCAACTGGACTTTCACGGAGCCGGGCACCCACCAGGTGGCCATCCGGGTTAAGGGTGAAACCACAGACGGCGAGGAGTTTAGTACCGACGGCGTGCTGACCTTCGCTGTGGGCGACGGCGCAGATATTCAGGCAGCCCAGGATGCGGAGTGGAGCCCAGCAGAGGCCACGACCGAGGATTCTTCCCTCCCGGTATGGGTTTATGTTTTGGTCGGCGGCGGAATCATCGTGCTGATCGCCGGTATTGCCGTGCTCGTCAAGTCCCGCAAGCGGGGCGATGGCCATGTCTAAGCCGTGCATCCAGGTGCGCGGATTGCAGGTAGCGCTTGCTGGCCGCGCCGTTATTGAGGACGCTAACCTCGAGGTAGGCACCGGTGAATTCATTGGGCTCTTAGGCCCCAATGGCGCGGGCAAAACCACGCTAATGCGCGCCATTTTGGGCCTTATCCCCTCCTCTGGCACGTGCACCGTCACCGGCTCTGTGGGCTATGTTCCCCAGCGCCACGAGGTGGAATGGGGTTTTCCCATCAACGTGTACCGCACCGTGCTCAGCGGGCGCACCGGGCTCATCGGGTGGTTCAAGCACCCTAAGAAAAAGGATCATGCCGCCGCTGCAGAAGCGCTGCGCTTGGTGCATATGGAGGAATTTGCCTCCCGGCCCATCGAGGAGCTTTCTGGCGGCCAGCGCCAGCGCGTACTGATCGCCCGCGCCCTCGCTATTCAGCCGGAGGTCTTGTTGCTCGATGAACCTTTTACCGGGCTCGACGCCCCGAATACCGAGGCCCTATTAGAGCTTTTCGCCGAACTTGCGGCGCAAGGAAAATCCATCGTGATGTCTACCCATAACCTGTCTGAGGCGGCGCACACGTGCAAGCGCCTCGTGCTATTTAATCGCACGGTCATTGCAGATGGCCCCGCCGATGAGCTTTTGGCCGACAAGGATCCGTGGACCCGCGCGTTTGGCGTCAGTGCCTCGTCTCCGTTGCTCGCTGCGATTGGAGTGGCTGCATGATTGATATCTCATTTATCGATTTTTTGCGGGATTTAACCAATCCCCACCTCGATTTTCTCGCCCGGGCGGTGGGCATTTCGCTCATCGCCGCCATCGTGTGCGGGGTCATCGGCTGTTATGTGGTGCTGCGTGGCATGGCCTTTATTGGCGATGCCGTCTCGCACGCCGTGTTCCCAGGCCTGGCCGTCGCCTTTGCGCTGCAAACCTCGGTACTGCTGGGCGGGGCGGTTGCCGGTGCGGTCGTCGCGGTGCTTATCGCCGCGTTTTCGCAACGCAACCACGTGCGCGCGGATTCCATCATCGGCATCTTTTTCGCCGCCGCCTTTGCCTTGGGTATGGTGATTATCTCGCGCACGGATGGCTATAGTGCCTCGCTCACCAGCTTCCTCTTCGGATCACTGACCGGCGTTTCGCGCACAGATATCACCGTCGCCGCGAGCGTCTGCCTCGTGGTCCTAGCCGTGGTCGTGGCCTTTGGCCCGCAGCTCAATGCCACCTGCTTGGACCGGGAGACCGCCCGCGCCATGGGCCTGCCAGTCTTTGCACTGGATATCATCCTCTACTTGTGCGTGACCGCCGCGGTGGTCATTTCCGTAAGCACTATCGGCAATATTTTGGTCCTCGCCCTGCTGATTACCCCGGCTGCTACGGCGCGCCTGCTCACGGCCAACCTCACCACAATGATGTTTCTCTCTGCCATCATCGGCGCCGTCTGCAGCTTCTTCGGCATCTATTTGGCATGGGCCATAGATCTTCCCGCGGGCGCGACCATCGTGCTCACGCTCACGATCCTCTTCCTCATTGTCTGGGCCCTACATCCTCTCCTGCGCTCTCGCCGCACACCCGGCCACTTTTCTCCTCGCGTGCCAGCCAACGCTTCCGAGAACTCCCCACGAAAGGAAACCATCGAATCATGAAACCCTTGTGCCGTACCGCTCTTGCCCTAGGCACCGCCGGGTTCCTCAGCGTGGGAACCCTCACCGGTGTGGCTCTACCCTCTTCCGTTATGGCCACCGCGCATGCCGCAGAGGCCTGCAGCGTCGAGGACTTTATCCGCATTACCGAAGACCACCAAGACATGGCGTTAAAGGATGAAAGCGGGGATATCAACTTTGTGGTCAAAGATGACCACGCACGCAAGGAATACCAGTCGGAAGAATTCGCGGTCGAGGTAGCGGATAAGAACAAGCAGCGTATTTCCGATCTCAAGATCCCTTCCTTGCCTGATGAGGGGTGGGTGCTGCCGCAAACCCAGATTGAGGATGTTCCGTGGCTCGGTTTTAATACCCAGGAACTCTCCGAGGACTACCTCGGATCCAAGCAGACCGCGACGCTCAGCATGGCCATCGCGTCCGGGCCCGAGGATGGGCGCATTGTGGCCTTCCAAAATGAGGGCATCGGCGAGCTCAAGGTGCGGATGGATACCGAGGACGGCACCGCCTGGGATTATCCCGGCAAGTCCCACGCCCACCCTGCCTTCGCTTTTACCAAGCCAGGCACCTACGCCGTGAGCTTTACTTTTGCGCTTCCCGATGGCTCCCGCCACCACCTGCACGCCGGATTCCTCGTCGGCGATGACGCGGATGCAGCGGAGCTATGCGGTGTCGACTATGACGAATCCGACGATGCCGAGGGAAGCGTCCCTTCGGGCGGAACCTCCCGCCCAGAACAGCTGGCCAAGGATATTAAAGGCGTAGATAAGGCTATCGCGGGCCTAGATAAGGAGCTGGAAAATACCCTGAAGGAAGGCCAAAAATTCCTCGAGGGCGATAAAAAGAAAGACAAGGGCGCCAAGGATAAATCCGGCGATAAGCCAACTAAGCAGGGCCAGTCCGGAGGATCCGGTGGCTCTGGTAAAAAGGCTGCAGAGAAAAACTCTGGTTCGAAGCAGGGCTCCAACCAAGGCTCCAAGTCTGGGTCCAACTCTGGATCCAATAAGGCCTCCGCCCACGGTTCTGGGGCCGGCTTTGGTGCTGCGTCGCGCAAATCGGGTGGGGGCTCGTCGAAGGGATCATCGGCAAGCAGCGGCTCTCGCAGCGGTTCTAAGGCTGCACAATCCAAATCCGGCGGTAGTTCTGGCCAGAAATCCGCGGGCAAATCCACCCCGAAGTCCAAGAGCAGCAAGGCTAAGGACAGCAAATCTAAGGGCTCTAAGTCTGAGAACCGAAGCACGGCGCCGGTGCCCAACGCATCTGCGGGTGGCAAGGACCACAACAATGAGGCGCTTGCCGGTGCCGCCTACACCGCCTCACTGACCAAGAGCAGCTTTTGGGCGGGCATCTTGGCGGGGCTCGGCGCATTCGCGCTGGTGCTAGGAATTGGTCTTTTGGTCTATGTCCAATTCTTCCGCAAAAAGAAGCTAGCCGGCGAACAACCTGAGCAGCCAGAACAGCCAGTGCCGCCGCAGGCCGATGATGCCACGACGCAGATCCCGCGCATCGACTAGAAGCCTGAAAAGTACCGTCTAGGACTACACGCGTGTCTTGGTGGAAAGGAAGTCCCACACAACATTCGGGGTATCCGGCTGCCAAAACCACGTGTGTTCAGCAGGCACCTTGATCAATTCCACGTCCTTCTGGCAACCGTTGAAGTTCAGGCGCTCGGCACCTCCAATATCCGCTTGGGTTTGGAAGGTCATATCGCAGCGATTGCGGTTGAGATACCCTCCCAAGACGGTGCGCACGGGAAGATAACCAGCTTCGTGCCGGTCGCCGCCTTCATAGGTCATCATCTGATCGTGGGTGCCGTGCATGATGAGTGTATGCATTGGCGCATCGCCGCAATTGGTTTCAACGGGGGTATAAAAAGCTCCAGAGACCATGGCAACCGCAGCAAATATATCTTGAGCGTGACAGCCTAATACCGAGGTAAAACCTCCACCATTGGACATTCCCATGGCGTAGACGCGGTTGCGATCCACGTGATAGTCCGCATCCACCGCATCCAAGATGCGCTTGATGAAGCGGATATCTTCGCCGTCATGGGTTTTGGCATATGGAGCTGCTTCCCAAGCGCGTTCGTAGCCCTCCGGATAAATGATGATGGCCTCACCGGTGGCTGACGTATTGCCCATCCGTGCGTAACTAGAGAAATTTTCCGGGGAATCTCCCCAACCGCCAAATCCAAAAAGCACCGGGGATGGTTTTTCGGGCGAGTAATTATCGGGGATGCGCACGAGGTAGCAGCGCTGTTTTCCTTCGTGTTCCATCTCGAGCGATTCCATAGTTCCCGGTGCAATGGCCGGATCAGGATTAATGCTGGGATCAGCAGAAGGCACAGGTGGAGTCGGCTCGGGATTACCCGAAACCGGTGGCTCACCGTCAGTAGACGGGTGCGCCTCAGCATCGCGAGGCGTCGATTCAGTGACGCCTTCTGGAAGCAAATGCGAGCCGTCTGGTTCTGGAATCACGGGCTCGCCGGAGTGGTGGTCTTGTTCTGGCACAGGCGCCGGGTGCGTCGGTTCTACCGGTGATCCGGCACCTTCTTGTTCCTGCGCCATTGCCGGCACGCTTAAAGCTGCGCCTATCACTAGCAGTGAGGTCAAGAGATAGGTGAATCGAAGAAAAACTTTAGTCACAATAGCCACTTTTGTAACAATAGTTACATCGGTTGTGCCAGCAGGTGCCCACACGCTTGGCGGAGGGTAATTTCTACCAACTTTTAACGAGGCACTAAGCTAGATCCCCATGCACGAAGACAGACCAAGCACCGCCCCCGATTTCTTGCTCTCCCGAGCAACGGGGTCTGTCCGTACCCAAGGTGCGCGGGACACCCTTACCAGTGCCGAGGCCGCGGTTGACGCCTTGCGCCGAGGCGGGGCCGAGATGGTCGTAGGTGCCATCCCCTTTGATTCCGATACTCCCGCCGCGCTGACCGTTCCAGAATCAATCATCCGAGAAGACGGCCCGCTAGAACCACATGCGTTCTACCGCAATCAGACCCTCAATTCCCGCGTCGTGGGCTTTGACCCAGAGCCAGAAGAACACCTGCGCCGCGTTGAAGCGGCCATCGGCACCATCGAAACCTCGAAGCTAGAAAAGGTGGTTTTAGCCCGCGCGGTCGATATCGAATTTGCTTCCCCCATCGATCCCCGGCTGGTGGCCGCGCGCCTAATCGATCTCTCCGTCAACCGCGATGGCTTCATTGCGGATCTCTCCCCTGCAGGCCGCCCAGGGGCCATGCTGGTCGGTTCTTCGCCAGAGGTGCTGATCAAGCGCCAAGGCTCGACCGTGTCTGCATTCCCGCTCGCCGGCTCCACCCCGCGCCGAGCCAATAAAACGGCAGACCACATTGCCAGCCAAGACCTCTTGCACTCCGCAAAGGATCTGCTCGAGCACTCCTTTGTGGTAGAGCACCTGCGCAGGGTGCTAGAGCCGCTGTGTAGCAGCCTCAATATCCCCGATACCCCGCAGCTCATACACACCAATGAGATGTGGCACTTGGGCACGCCGGTTACCGGTACCCTGCGGGATAAAGACCTCACCGCCCTGGAATTGGCAGAAGTAGTCCACCCCACCCCCGCAATCTGTGGCACGCCGACGGAAGCTGCGCAGGCGCTTATTGAGACCGCCGAGACCGACCGCGGCTTCTATGCCGGCACCGTCGGCTGGTGTGATAGCTCCGGCGACGGTGAATACATGGTAGCTATCCGTTGCGCGGAAGTTGCCGGCGATGGCCTCTCCGCCCGCGCCTGGGCCGGCGGCGGCGTGGTCGGTGCCTCCAATGCCCAGGCGGAGCTGGAAGAAACCACCGCCAAGCTCCAGACGATCTTACGGGCGCTGAGCCTTTAAACGGTGCGGATTAGTACCGCTTTGCCACGAGAACCACGTCGCTGGTGTGGTGAGCGCCTGCACCGCTAGTTACATGGCGCGGCGATCGCCGCAAGGTCTGCACCTTCAATTCGGTCAGGTTTTCCGCCAGCCATTCCGGCATGGCGATCTCTTCTGACTCCATATCATGGTGAACATAGAGCAAGGTTCCGCCCGTGGCGACGAGCTTTTCTAACAGTGCTACTTCCCGTGAGTTGGCACGGACACTGCCGTAATGCACGGTGACCAAATCAAATGGGGCGTGGCTGAACTCATCAAAGGTGGCAACCTCCGCGGCTACTCCTCGCGCCCTAGTCCGTGCCACGGCAGTCGGAGCAAAATCGATGCCGAGTACCTGCCAGCCGTGCTCGTGCAGCCACTGGGCATCGGCGCCTTCCCCGCAGCCGATATCGAGCGCGGTACCGCCTGGAAGGTCACTAACGTAGTCCACCAGCGTGGCATTCGGACTCCCCGACCACACCTGCACAGCGGAGCGATAGCGCTCCTCCATTTCCTGCGCGCTGGGCGCAGACCCGCGGTGGCCTTGATGCGAATGTTCCGGCACGCCGTTCTCCTTCTAGCAAAACCTCACCAGCGGCAGCTGCTGTGGGATGAATCTACTGCGCCCTAGAGATGGTATTGCGCAGAGTACCAACCCCTGGGATCTCAATTTCAATGGTATCGCCCGGCACCATCGGAGCGGTTCCCGCGGGCGAGCCGGTAGTGATGACATCACCAGGCAGCAAAGTATATGCGGCAGAAATCTCTTCCAAGATGCCGCCCATCTTGACGATCATCTGATCCGTATTGGAATCCTGCTTCTGCTCACGGGAACCATCATGGGTCAGGTACGCATTGATCTTCTGATCATCAAGATCCAAGCTATCCAGGTCCGTTTCAATCCACGGGCCCAGCGGGCAGAAGGTATCAATGCCCTTGGCGCGCGCCCACTGACCATCCTTGAACTGGAGGTCACGGGAGGAAACGTCGTTGCAGATGGTATAGCCCAGCACGTGGTCTTTCCAGTTCTCAGCCTTGATATTCTTCGATGGCTTGGAAATAACTACGGCGAGTTCGCCCTCAAATTCCACGTTGGTGGCATAATCGGGAATCTTGATGGCCTCATTCGGGCCGATAACCGCAGTCGAGGGCTTCAGGAAGATGGTTGGCGGCAGCTTATCGGAGGACTTCTTAAATACCTCGGCCACGTGGTCGGCATAGTTGCGCCCGAGCGCCACCACCTTGGTGGGCAAGGTCGGCGCCAAGAGGCGCACCTCGCCCAGCTTCCATTCCCGGCCGGTAGGTTCCGGCGGGGTAAACGGAGTGCCGGAGATTTCTTTAGCTACAAGCTCCTCCATCGGGGCGTCTTGTGGCCCGTCGATGATGGCAAAGCAAATTCCTTCTGGGTGTGCAATTCGTCCTAAACGCATAACGGCCATCCTACTAAAAGGGAGCCTTTACATGTGTGCAAAGTTTGCGGTGTTAATTTGCAAAGATTATTTAGCTCCCTGCCAACACCGCATTCGTACAAAGGACTTCTTGCGCTTATGCTTGCAGGTTCGCCGCGATGCGGTCCCCTACCTCGACGGTCTTGATTGGGGCATCGCCACGCTTGGCGATGTCCTCCGCCACCGCCTTTTCCACCTTCTGCGCATTGCCTTCATCGCCCAGCTGCCACAAGAGCATCGCCGCCGACAAGATAGCCGCGGTGGGATCCGCGATGCCTTGTCCGGCAATATCGGGTGCCGAACCGTGCACTGGCTCAAACATGGAAGGGTTCTCGCCCGAGGCATCAATATTGCCCGAAGCAGCCAACCCAATTCCGCCAGTAATAGCGCCTGCTAAGTCCGTTAAGATATCTCCAAAGAGGTTATCGGTCACGATGACATCGTAACGGGAAGGATCCGTCACCATGTAGATGGTCGCGGCATCGATGTGGTTATAGTCCACCTCCACCTGCGGATATTCCGCCGCAACTTCTTCCACCGTGCGGTGCCACAAGTCGCCGGCGTTGACGAGGACATTGGTCTTGTGCACCAGGGTCAGGTGGTTGCGGCGCTGCGATGCCCGCTCGAAGGCATCGCGCACCACGCGCTCTACCCCGAAGCGGGTATTTTGCGAAACCTCGCTGGCTACCTCGTGCGGCGTTCCTTCCCGCAGCGTGCCACCGTTGCCGCAGTACAAGCCCTCGGTGCCTTCACGCACCACAACGAAGTCGATCTCGCCCGGGTTAGCCAGCGGCGAGTGGGCCGTGGGATACAAGATAGAAGGGCGCAGGTTCACATGGTGATCGAGCGCAAACCGCATCTTCAATAACAGGCCGCGTTCCAAGACGCCCGGGGGAACCTCACCTGGCGCACCAATGGCACCCAGCAAAATGGCATCGTGCTCGCGCAAGCTGGCCAAGTCTGCATCCGTTAAAAGCTCGCCATTACGCAGGTAGCGCCGCGCGCCCAAGTCATAATCGGTAGTTTCAATATCGCTGCGCACGGTGCGCAGCACCTTCAAGGCTTCCGCCGTTACTTCCGGCCCAATGCCGTCACCGCCAATAACCGCTAATTTCATTAAATAGGATTCCTTTCTCACATAGTGGATTAGGGATTAGCCTACCAAAGAAAACCCGCCCATCGCAGCATAATTCTGCGCGATGGGCGGGCACGAGTACGCGGTTAGGCCAATCTGCCCTAACCTGCGCTGAGATTATTCATCCATGTCGAATTGCTGGCACGTAGCGCCAAGGGCGGAGTTGATCTCCTCGATGAGAGAATCTGGCACCTCGGACTCCACGCGCAAGATCAGCACGGCATCGGATTCCTGCTTACCCTGCGTCAAGGCTGCGGCGATGATGTTGATGCCCGCCGCACCCAGCTTGGTACCCACGGTACCCAGCGCGCCTGGGGCATCGGCATAGCGGAAGAACAGGTTGCGGCCCTCGGCCCGCATATCCACGCCACGACCGTTAATACGGACAAACTTTTCGGTCCCGTCAATACCGATGAGCGCACCGGTAAGCGAGGAGGTCACGCCCTCCGCGCTAATGACCTTGACCTGCAAAGAAGAACGGTGCCCCTTGGATTCTGGGTTGGTGGAGACCGAAACTTCGACCCCACGGCTCTCAGCAATCTGCATCGCGTTGACAAAGGTAACCGGCTCCGAAGTCACACCGCTAAACAGACCGCGTACGGCCGAAAGGCCCAGCACATCCACATCCTCAGTGGACAGCTCGCCGCAGGCCTCAATCTCCACTGCGACGGGAGCCTGATCAAGCAGGCGCCCTGCGGTAAGGCCCAGCTTGCGGGCAAGGTCGAGCCACCCGGCTACCTCTTCGCCCACCGTACCGCCAGAGACGTTCACCGCATCAGGAACGAACTCGCCGGCCAGGGCCTTGAGTACAGATGCGGCGACATCGGTACCCGCGCGGTCTTGCGCCTCCACGGTGGACGCGCCCAAGTGCGGCGAGACCGTGACCTGCGGCAACTTAAACAGCGGGGAATCCGTGCACGGCTCCGTGGAGTAGACGTCAAAACCCGCACCGCGGTGGTGGCCGGAAGTAATGGAATCCGCCAAGGCCTGCTCATCCACGAGGCCGCCGCGGGCGGCGTTGATAAGGATCTGGCCTTCCTTTGCCTTGGCCAGAAGCTCTGCATTAAACATTCCGGCGGTCTCGGGCGTCTTGGGCAGGTGAATGGTGACAAAATCTGCCTGCGCCATCAGCTCTTCCAGCTCGACCAATTCCACGCCAAGTGCTGCCGCACGCGCCGGATTGGCATAAGGATCGTGGGCAATAATCTTCGTTTCAAACGCGCTTAACCGCTGGGCAAAAAGCTGACCGATGTGGCCGAAGCCGACGATGCCAATAGTCTTGCCGTAAACCTCCACGCCCTTGAAAGAAGAGCGCTTCCACTCGCCCTCACGCAGCGACTGATCCGCCGCAGGAATCTGGCGGGCAGTGGCCAAAAGCAAGGCAATCGCCTGCTCGCACGCAGAGTGGATATTGGAGGTGGGAGCGTTGACCACCATGACGCCCTTATTGGTGGCGGTGTCAATATCCACGTTATCCAGACCCACGCCCGCGCGGCCCACAATCTTAAGCTTGGGCGCTGCTTCTAGAACTTCAGCGTCGACCGTGGTGGCAGAGCGCACGAGCAGTGCATCTGCTTCTGGAACCGCAGCAAGCAATTCCTCGCGGTTCGGGCCATCCACCCAGCGCACCTCGACGGAATCCCCCAAAGCCGTCACTGTGGATTGGGCCAATTTATCGGCGATAAGAACTACCGGCTTCGACATATCATCCTTCGTTTCAATTCGTTGTGCATTACGCGAAAATCACCGCGTGTGAAGGAAGTGTAGTTCAGTTTGGGGTGCCCTGCCTTATTTTTTCCTTAAATTCTTTCACTTGACCGAATTCCGGGCCCAAAGCAATCAGGGAGCCCTCATCCAACCCCGCCACCATGGCCATACTCCGCTTATCTTCCAGCGGATCTGCCGTCGGCATCAGCAATACTGAACCGCCATAGGCCGCGGCCGTAATGACATTGGCTACTGGGCTATCCGCCGTAGCCACAATATTGGGCGCCATCTGGCCATCGCGCCGTGACTGCGCTGGAACGGGCGGTAACTTTTTGTCATCATCCTCCGGTTCGCCCTCATAAGGAATCCAGGCAGGACGCAACTCAACGTAGGGTGTTTTATCCAGCCGCGCGATGTCCTTGACCACTTGGTTCGGCGAGGCAACCACCTTGGACTCGTACTGGAAGGCCGTAAAATCCCCCAGCGCTTCATGCGTTCCCGGATCCTTGATGACAGTGAAATCACCGCTGGATTGCGTCCACGGAATATCGCCCACGATGACGAGTCGTTTTACCTCCAAGTCTCCGACCAAGTTGAGGATGTCACCGCGGTGCGAGCGATCATATTCCACGGCCGGCAAGTGCTGGTTAATCGCCAACGTTGCCGCGCGCAACACGGATTTATCATCGGGCGCAAAGAGCACCATGGAATCTGAATCATCGAAGAAAGTCCGCGCGGCCTCGATGCCACTCGGATCGTCGATGATGTCCAGTTTGCCGGCGAATTTGGGATCGATAAGGCGGTTTTGATTCTCTGACTTGGCGCGCTCGAGCTCGACATCGGACTCGGAGAGATCCGACAGACCTCGCTTGACCAGTTTGGGTTCCTGCAAGGCATCACCGCAGCCAACAAGTACGAGGGAGGCTGCGATAACCACTGCAGCCGCCCGATACCTCTTAGCGGCCAAACGCATGTGGCCCCTCTTCACCGCCGGCCAGGTTTGCTTCATCGACATCTCGAATGACGGGAATGCCTAAGGTTTCTTCCACTAGATCCACGAAGCGATGGCGACGATCAGCCAAGAATTCCTGAATTTTTGACTCCCTTAGGTTAGCGACATCGAGGTCGTGCGATGCCAGTACGGCATCAAATTCCTCGTCTTCCATGATGGACTTGGACTGCACGCGAGGCAGGTAGCGGTTCGGCGCGAACCCATCGAGGACGACCTCTGTGCGCTTGCCCATCGGGGTGTAGTTCATGACCGAATGGGCCAAGACCGAATCCACCCCGTGGCGCTGGCACCAATTCAGTGGGAATACCGGGAAAAACCCGGGCTTCAACTCTTCAAAGGTGTGGCGAGTAAATTCGCTGCCCGTCCGCCAATCCTTCGCGCCGCGGGCCATAAGCAGGGCATAGATTCCGTGCCATACCCCATCGTTTTCATCGACCGAGAGCAGGCGGGATTCCCGGAATCCTGCATCCGCGACCGTCTTGGGAACATCATCGGTGGCCCCGGCAACCCACTCGGTCACCTCATCCACATCGCGGGCGGCGCGCAGCGGCACCGCGGAAGAACCGTAGAGCTCGCCAAAGACGCCACACCAGAACCACTGGTCAATGCGATCCCATGCCTGCTGGCTGGAAAGGGCCCCAGGCCGCTTGGCCAGGCGCGCGATGATGACCGCCAGCGGCACGATCTGTTCCGTATAAGGAACCTGATCGAGGCTTAAAATGCGGCGCTGCGCCAAGAATTCGGCAACCTCGTGGAAGGTAATGCGCAGGTCGTGCGCGGCCGCCTTGTACTCGGACAGGGACAGCTTCAAAATGTCTTCGCGCTGGCCGCCGGCATTGCCCTTCTCCCCTGTGACCAAGAGGGATACTGCGGAGAGGAATTCATTGCGTCCGATGCCATCGAGCGCAGGAGAATCCCGCAGATCCTTTTCCACCTGCTGCCAATCGTTAGCAAGGTGGAAGGTCGGATCTTCGGAAGCAAAGACGGCGGTTAAGAGATCGAAGACATCCATCTGCAGGCCGGCCGAGTTCGCCTGGGCAAAAATAGAACCGATTCCAGAGCGCTCCGTTTCGCGGGATAGCCGGATCATCGGGATGTCATAGCCCGCCAAGGGACGCACGATGCGGTTATTGAACGCTGCAAGCTCGGCGCTGTATTGCTCGTGTGTGGCGGCGAGCTCGAAAAGCATGCTGGTGCCTTCCTCACTGAGCAGCGAGGCCACAGGAATGCACATATTATCCAGGCCATCCTGGCGGCAGGTGATAGCCCCATCAATATCGGGGCCGAAGTGCGAGCAGATCTCGCCGTTCTCGTCGACGGCGAAAATGGCGTCATCGGCAAGCAAGTCCCCACTGACCGCGGCACGGACGTCAATGAAAAAGCGGCGGTGGACCTTCTTTTTCCGGAAGTCGGTGGTCTTGACAAAACCCTCACCGTTAAAGCAGTGATACAGGGAGGTTAGGCGCTGTTGACCGTCCAGAAGGAGCAATCCGGGCTCGACGCCAACCTCGGGCGCACCCGCCAAAACCCGGGGACGGAAACGCATCTTCTCATTGCGGGTATCCAGGGCCATCAGCGCGCCAATGGGATATCCACGCAGGACTGTAACGATAAGTGAGCGGATGCGGTCTTCATCCCAGGCATAGCTGCGCTGGAAATCTGGGAGCTGGATATCGCCCCGGTCAATCCGCGAAAAAAGATCCTTGAGATCATAGCTTGGCGTCGTAAAACCCATAGGGCCAATACTACCCGCAACACCTCCGCGGGACCTCACAGACTTGGGCCAGCCCAGGGAAGTGGACTTGTCGGAGGTCGGAATCCGGCAGCCTTGAGGAAGTTCTACACTGCGATTACGTAAAGCCTCGCGTAACCTAGTGCAGTCTACTAATGCTGACCACGCACTATCAATCGAGCGAAAAAGACAAACGGGTCTCTGCTACAGCCAGCAGACTCGTGGAAGGAGCACAAGTATCAGACTGGAAACAAGCCATCAACAAATGGCTGTATCCTTCTCCGACCGCTTCGCCAAATACCTATAAACCCAGCCACACACAAACAACTTGTCACGCTCCGATCACCAGATTCACGGTTTCACGTCGATACTCGGGCGTGTATTTCTGGCGTTCTTGACTCACAAAGAACATCCTCTTCTACGGACCCAAGATCCGCGCTAAACGGGTGTCCACAAAACGAGGGTAAACACACGAGTCACCCTGCTGTGGCCCACACGAGAATTAACGTGAAAGTCATTCGCGCAAGCCTCACTCTAAAAACAACGACTACTCTTTGAGGGACAGCCTGAATCTAGCTCACGTAAGCCGAGTTCAGGTATTAAGGGAACGCTAGGACCCCAAATATGCGATACTCAAATAATGACAGCTGAACTTGATTATGCTTTCCTCGCCGAGTATGCAAAAACTGAACGTGGAACTATTACTGCTATCGGCGCCAGTTTCACTGAAGCCAGGGCAGATTCGTTTCCGGGCGTGGTTGATATAGCCGTTGCTGGGCGCGTGCGTCGACCTGAAAACACCGATGCGCCTGAACTATCAATTGCAATTGGTGGCCCTTCAGATAATGGTGACCCCCAAATCGAATTCGATTTCAAACTCGAAAATGAAGACGACGCCGTCCGATACGACGGTAAAGTTGCTTCAGTGTTCGTATTTCGCGGCCCCATTTATATCGCCGAACCTGGACTCTATGAGTGCAATATTAGCATCGACGGAAGGCTAGCACGACGACTCGCATTCGAGGTTATCTCCCAAGATGCCGAATGACCTCTATATTTGGCCCCATGCGCGGAGACGTATGCGAGAACGCAATATTACGGAAGACGACATACGGTACGTTTTAGATAACTATCAGATATCAAGACCTGGAAACACACCCAATCGAACGGTATATGAAGCAGACTTGGGTAGAGTTACTTGTGTCGTTACGGTGAATGATTCCAATCCGACCGAAGTCGTAACTGTATTCAATAAAAGAACCTAGGAGTGACTGAAATGCAAATCCAGGTAACCCGGTCTCGCGATATAGAGGCTGGCTACATTGAGTTGGCTGAGCGCGCAGTTTCGCACTCGGAAGAGCTAGATAATGGAATCATCATCGACCTTGATGAGTTCGACTGCGTTGTAGGGGTGGAGTTTCTTTCACTTCGCCACATCCCCTCAATAGAAACGATTTCTTCTCGCTGTCACGTCAAAACTCAAGAACGAGACATGCTTCGATTAGCTTTAAGACACTTAATGCGAATGACAGCAACCAGCGGGTCGCTTACTGCCGAATCCCAAATTAACGCAGCTGCAGTAGACGGACATGAGATGGAAGCCTGCTAGCCTCCAATTGCCACGATCCGTGTTCTAGTCGGCGCAACGATCGTATTTGCCCTCAACGTTTGTTGAGGGCATTCGTCGGTTTAACGGTTAACCATTCTGCTCTGTCGAGCGTTACACACTGACAAGCTAGGCCACAAATGGGCCTGACCCCCGGACAGTGGACACGTCGGGGGTTAGCTATGCTACTTTAGTTAGTGTAGATGAAGTCTCGGCTTCAAAGACATCAGGCGCTACGAGATTGCACCAGGAGTGCCGCCGGCGCGTGTTATAGCGCATGCACCACCGGAAGA
>NZ_JBEHFT010000032.1:0-22560 GCF_040225455.1 Corynebacterium sp. KPL2838
GGCATGGTGGTAGATTACCTTTCTTCCCAGCCCGACTAGGCTGGATATCAGGTGTCCACCAAAAGGGGGTCAGGTCCGTGGCCTTTCCCGACCGCTTCGACAAATACCTATAAACCTAGCCCCACACACAAACAACTTGACACGCTCCACTAGTGGACGCAACCAACAACCGCGAAGCCTACACCTTCACCTGGGACATGATCGCCGCCAACTTCGCCACCAAAATCCTGCAAACAGGCCAAGACTGGGTTAATTTCCGCACTGAAATAAAGAAAGCCATTCTTGAGCTCACTACCGCGTGGCCCAACGCCGGCATTACAGCGGACACGAACGGTGTGACAGTCACTAGAACCTCCCCATCAGTTCAACAGAAGCCACCTCGCCCCGAGCTCGACTAGACCAATCGCGGAGAAGCAGCGCCCTCCGGGGCGCTTTCTTTTTGCACAAAACAGGCTGCGCATATTTACCAATACGAGGTCAGTTATCCACAGGGTTTCACCTGCGGGTTTACCTATTTTCCCAGGTCGCTTATAACTATATCCCTGTAGATCTATATCCCCAGCCGATCAACCAACAAAACCGTTCACTACGGGTTACTGTTTATGCTCCCGCCTCGCCTTGCGACTCGTTGGGCTGCCGCCCAAATCAAAGATTTGGTTGCCACCAAAACACCCCACAACAACCACAATCCTACGACCCTCCACGTAGTTTTGTGCTTCTTGCAAACAAGGGTAAACCCCTGTACGACACACAGTGTGACAACCGAGGTGGTATTCGATGTACTACTTGTAGGTAGCAAGCGTACGATCGCACGCGTTTTGCAGCGCCGGACAATCCCGTTAATAACAGCGACTCCTACTTCGCTGGCCAGATATATTAACCGGACACGTTTATTGAACCTGGAGGTTGACCTTAACGCTGCGTCAAGGTGTACGTTTAGGGACATGACAATCTCGATGATCGACAGCGCCACGGGAATGCGCACGATGTTGGATAGCCCTCCGAGACAGTGGCAGGAGGCCGCTCGTAAATTATGGGAGCCCATGGCTGGCATGTATTTCTTCATTCCAGGCGGTCTCGATATGGCTACCGTGCACAGTCAGAACTTCGGATTCGGCCCGGATGCCTCACGTCAGCAAGTAAATGATGCGCTCTACAAATTGGAGGAGGCCAACGCTTGGTCTCGAGTTGAGCAAGCTCTCGCTAAAGGGGTTCAATACTTGGCGACTGCTAACCCAGGACTCATGATTCCTGACCTCACTGTGCTTCTAGTGTTAGGTGATCCTTCCAACGAGCACTTCATGGACGAAGTTCGAGGCCTGTCAGCCTTCGGTGGGATCAGTGGCTACATTGCCATCACCATTTGGCCGACTGAGGAAGTTCTCCATCGGCTAGAAGCGATTGCCCTACACGAGTTGCACCACAACGTCCGCTATTCAGCTGACGGCATCGTATGGGACCCGCAGACAGTGACCGTCGGTGAGCATGTCGTGGCCGAGGGGCTAGCCGACCTATTCGCTGCCCAGTTCTACGGAAAGCGTGGATATACGCACTTCGTCACCGACCAAACCAGATCGAGAGAAGATGTACTAAGACGGGTCGTCGAGGGCTTGGATGTGACAGGCATGCAGGACTTCGCCGCGTGGGTGCTTGGAGATTCGAGCGCCCGCCTGATGGGATCGAAACCGGTTGGGCTACCCACCGGAGCTGGTTACGCCGCAGGGGCTCGTATCACCCAAGCCTACATGGATAAGACAGGTCGGACGGCCGCCGAGTGTGTCACCACCCCCGCCGCTGAAATCTTAAATGTTGCCTTGCCACAACTAGGCCTGACGCGACACGACAGCTGACAAAAACACCTGGTATGTCCTGCCCTAGGGCAGGACATACCAGGTGTTTTTAGGGCTGCTGCGTGGTGAGCTTTTCGTAATTGGCAAACAACAGCTCCTGGCGCTGCCGGGCGGTCGTGAGCTTACGGGAAGCGCCAAATGCCTTATCCACCTCACGGTCAAGCGCGTCATGCGCCTTGATGAGTTCCGGTGCTATTGCGAGTGGGTTGTATTGCTCGGCCAGCGAGCGCTCTGGGTGCAGCGCGCGGGCATCGAGCACCTTCTTGCCTGCCTTAATAATGCGCTGCCGTGTTTTCTCGTCGAGCTCTGGCACGGGGAACGTGTACCACGTCAGAGTTGATCCGAAGCGGAGATCGGATTTAATTCGTCCTTCAATTGTTTTTGCCACGTAATAAACAATTGAAGGACGAAATCAAAGAGAATTGAAGACCTTCTGGGTCAGGTAGAACGAAGTTCGCGTCTCCAGCTAAAACGCAGAGCGCTTGAATTTATGCAAAGAAACAACACTTACGAAAAAAGAAACCGCGCTTAATAGTAATGGAATATGGCCGGGTGGAACCTCTAGAGCGAAAAGGAGAAGTCTCCAATTCGTATCAGACAATGATGGCCAAAGAGCGGTTTGTAAAACAAGCTGTGCTACAAGCGACAAAGCAAGTGTATCCACACTCACATATCTACCTATAAAAAGCGTCAAACCTGTAAGAACAGTAGATACATAAGCAAATCTAGTGCTTCCTATGCCGCAAAGGGAAAATACCCAAGGAATAACCCATAACGTTACGAGGACTATACCGTCAATAAACAGCCAATTCCGTGAAGCTTGTGCTTCTAACCTGGAAATCTGATTTCTGAAAAAAATCACTGGCAATGCGGCATAAGAAAACGAACATAAAGTGCCAACGTTTGCCCCAGCAGTATCATTGAGCCAAGGGATATTTAGCAACCATCCCTCAGCAAAAGCAAGAACAAAGCCAATAAACAGCACCATGACTAAAACAGTAATTAGCCTATGCCCACGGCAGTACAAGAATGCGTATGATGTCATGGACTAGTCGCTAACTCTGCACACAGAGTGCTCGATACGCTGAACAACGTCTCCAACGTTAACTTGTCGATTAGGCTCCCAAGGAAGACCGCTAAGCGTAATTCCCAAATCTCTTGCCGGAATTCCGCAGATCTTGGCGTCTGAACGAATCAGCTCTGCAGATCCAGCTTGATCCACAAACTCTCCAACTATCCCCTCTACCGTGGATTGGCCGCTTAGACTTAAATGCTCTTCCGAAAGATCTCCCCACATCACGGGACGTTCTGAGAAATCTCTCCACTCAGTAGGTGCTATTTTAGAAAAAGCATCTCTCGCCTGGATATTAAGTAATATATTTTCGCTAGGAACTTCCGGCCATGCGCAGACATTAGAAGAGCAAACAACCTGACGAGAATCTCTTTGTGCAAGGCCAAACTCTGTGAGTTGCTGCGCCCAAGCAAAAGAACCAATAAGACAGAGAATCCCTAAAAAGAAAGTTAACATATACATTTTATTACGGTGCTTAAACAGTGCCGCAGCCGATGCTATGGTCAGCGTAGCTCCAATAATCCCTGCAAGTGCTGTCCCAATTGCTTTCACATCTAGCGTTGCATCAAAAGAACAGCACGCTAAAAAATCACCAGTTATATGTCTAAGGGCCCCAGGAGAAGTGGCTGGAACTACCGCATACCAAGAATATGCAAGCGCAGCTGATACCGACACTGATACCAGTGGTTTAAACGAAAAACCAAGTGCACTTCCGATTAGCGTCCAACAGATACCGACGATGGACGAATACGCCAGCATAACCCAAAAGATTAAAGAGCCGAACAGCGAAGAATCAGTACTTTGTGAAAGATTTGCTACTACATAGCTAAGAGGAAAAATCAGCGACCAAACAAACATTCGGTTCACATAAATACGAGCCACAGATTTTCGCCCCATCTGCACTAGAGGACGAAAACGTGATGCCTCCCATGCCATTGCAGCAGAAACCGCAGGAGCAATTACAAAGAATACCAATGTAGATTGAGCAGCATTCGACTCATAGTACGGCGTCTTTCCTAATTCCGAAATAGGAACTGCGCTAAGGATTAGCCCAATAACACAAATCCATAATGATGGACGACGAAGCCAGTGTTTAACACCAAAATTAGGAATCACTGTAATTTCCTCTCCGTACAAAAGATCGTGAGAGAATATGCGCTGGGGTATTTCCCGACTCTGTAGCTAGCTGTACAAAATCTTGCCGTGAACCATCGAAATGTAGCTTCCCCTTATCAAGGACAAGAACACGTTCGAAAGGCCTCTGTAGTTCGCCAGCATCATGCGTTGAAACAACTAGGTTATGCCCTCTATCCACAATCCGTTGGTATACCTCAGTTACATGCTCTTTGTTGAGTGGATCAAGTGCCGCACTAGGTTCATCAAGCAGTAATGTTTCCGCCCCAGAGTTCAACGCAGTGGCGATCGCTAGCCTAGAGCGTTCTCCGCCGCTAAGACTTTCGCACCGTTGATTAGACACTCTTGACAAATCTACAAAATCTAGCCAATCTAAGCTTTCTTTCTTTGCAGTCTTTTTATCTCGCCCAAACAACCAAGCAACATAAGCGCAGTACTCACTAGAGGTGAAACCGGTAATAGGATTGAATGTCTGCTCTACTAGAGATATAGATCCCTTCCTTAGTACTGTTCCTTCCTTCGGAGAAGAATCTGATGCAAGAGCAGAAAAAAGCGTTGATTTCCCAGCGCCATTAGCCCCCAGTAGAAGCGTGGGGCGTTCATCTATCACCAACTGCGGTATATCCAGAATTGTCTTATTTGAACGCCGCACTCTTAGTGCATTAACCCGAGCGGTTACTACCATACAAATTTCATCCACTTGATGGTTAAGTGGTTCCAATCAAATGTATGGATATCAGCATGATAATTTCCTGCAGCCTGGCGCCCCCATCCGCCTCGGTCCCATCCCCCATAGCACCTATTAAACGAACGAGATCCCAGGTCGGGGTCCGGCTTCATAGAAAGCTCTCGGCGCAGGGTCATCTCAACTTTTCCAGGAGATCCATGCGGATCATTTAAACAAGTAGCTGCTGTAATCTCCGTGTTGTACCCATCAATATTTCGATCAACCCAGCCACGAGTCCTGAATCCATCGGAAACTCCGCTAACACTAGTTTCAAAGTGCCCCTCCGCATTCGCTGGAGCAGCGAACATAGAAACCGCCAAGGCAGTAACTAGCCCTGCTACAATTTTCTTCTTCACAGAACTTCCCCTTTCGAAAATTAAGCACGCCAAAATTGGCCTCACTTTATGTACCTGCCTCAAGCCCTAAGTGTTAAATGACTTTACCTATGCCCGAAACAGTTTTACCCTAACTTATTCGCTTATAGTATGCACAGCCCACAGTAAAGATATTCTAAGTAATTACCCCCAATTACGGACCTGACCCCCATTTGGTGGACACCTGATATCCAGCCCAGTCGAGCTGGCAAGATTGGTAATCTACCACCATGTCCAGGTACTCCGAACAGTTCAAACGCGATGCCGTGGCCCTCTATGAGAACAATGAGGACCTCTCACTGAACGCAGCATCAGCAGAGCTCGGTATCAACCGTGCCTCGCTGCATGCTTGGGTCAAAAAGTACGGCACCGGCAAACGTGCCCGCATAAAAGCAGTGCATGATAAAGCCCAAGCGGCGAATGATTCTGCGCGAATCCGACAGCTAGAAAAGGAAGTCTCTAAGCTGCGCGAAGAACGCGATATCCTGCGTAAGGCCGCGAAATATTTTGCTTAAAGCAGACTCACTGGTGATCCGCTTCCAGTTTGTCTATGACCACCGAACCGAATACTCGGCTTATGCGGATGTGCCACGTGTTAAAGCTCAATCGTTCCTCGTTTTACAAATGGGTCAAAACCCGCGAAAAACGTAGGTTAAAGATATATTCTGACGGTCTTATTGGTGCAAGGATCACAACCATCTTTGATGATGAGCACGGGCTTTATGGTGCTAAACGCATCGCCGCAAGCCTTAAGGAAGACCCGGCGTATACCCCGGTCAATCACAAGAAGGTTGCACGCATCATGAAAACCATGGGACTAAAAGGCTTTAGCAAACGGCGTCGATGCATCACCACCCGGCGTAAGCCTGGTCACCGCGTCATGCCAGATTTAGTAGGCCGCAAATTCACAGCTGACGAGCCGAACCGTGTGTATGTCGGCGACATTACCTACCTGCCGTGCAAGGGAGGCAAAAACATGTATTTGGCCACAGTCATTGACACTTACTCACGCAAACTTGCAGGTTATGCACTCGCAGACCACATGCGGGTCTCACTGGTCATCGATGCTCTAGCCCACGCACACGACGTGCGCGGCAGTCTTGACAGAGCTATTTTCCATTCCGATCACGGCAGCGTGTACACCTCACAAACCTTTAGGAACTACTGCTCGTCGTTAGGTGTACGCCAGTCCATGGGAGCGGTAGGAACGAGTGCCGATAATGCCCTGGCAGAGTCATTTAACGCCACCTTAAAACGTGAAGTGCTACGTGATCGGAAAGTCTTTGACAACCCAATTACCTGTCGCCAAGAGGTCTTCCGGTGGTGCATGCGCTATAACACGCGCCGGCGGCACTCCTGGTGCAATCTCGTAGCTCCTGATGTCTTTGAAACCAAGTCTTCGGCTATACTGACCACAGCAGCAAAGCTAACCCCCGACGTGTCCACTTTCCGGGGGTCGGGCCCCTCGAACACACCAAACACCTCATGCACCACCCAGAAGAACATCGTGACGACCACCACCAGCTAACCGCCTCACCAAACCCCGAAATTCATATCGAGCCGAAAGCACAAGCGGCTACACCACTCCACCGGACTTGACCCAACAAATCGACAAGGAAGTCACCGACCTCATCAACGACATCCCCCACACACAAATCCTGCTATCCATGCCGGGAATCGGGCCGAAGACGGCTGCCCAAATTCTCATGACCGCGGGCGATATGTCCGACTTTCCGTCAGCTGGGCACCTAGCCTCTTACGCTGGCTTATCGCCCCGAACGAATCAGTCCGGAACCTCGATCATGTCGAACTCACTGAATAGAGTCGGCAACAAAAAACTAAAGAACGCCCTATGGCAATCATCTTTTGCATCCATCAGATTCCACCAGCGTTCACGCCAATTCTATGAACGAAAGCGCAATGAAGGCAAAAGACACAACGCCGCAGTCGTAGCACTCGCCCGCAGACGAATCAACGTCCTCTACGCCATGATGCGCAACCACGAGTATTACCACGACCCCGCCCCAGCAAAAGAAGCCGCAGCAGCTTAACCCCTAACAGTGAAACAAGCCGACTGGGCAAAATCCCAGTCGGCTACCAGTCGCGCGCAAAAACAACACACCTAAAAATCCCGAGTTAGGGATCCGCCCCGTCCACCCCACCCGCGAGATTGACAAACTACATAGGAACACCCCCCTATTGGGGTATCCTTTCTTCTATTATTATTCTCGAGTTGCGAGTAGTCCGGAGCCCCTTACGATTATGGGTGTTCCAGTTTAAATCTGCTGGATAAACACCTAATGTAACTACCTCGAAAGGACTAGTCCATGGAAGATATCCTGGTAAACGGCATCCTAGCTTCTCTGAGTACTGCTCGCGATCTCGGCCTCGAAGTACTCGAAAATGGATCCGCCCTGTTTGACGCTGCCGCAACTTCTTCTGAGGGCTCTTCCCAGAAACTGGAAGGTTCCTCTGAAGCAGGCAAGCACTTTTACCACATCATTGACGCAATCGGATAATTTGTAATCCTACGAAGTCCGACCCCTGTGCCTACGCGGGGAGTCGGACTTTTTCTATACCGTTTCCGTTTCCCCAACAAACCTTGCGCGAAACGTAGGGCTCGCCCTCCGGAAAGTGGACACGCTAGGGGTTGGGCACATTTGTAGAAAGAGAAACGATGGAGCTTTAAAACGTAGTAAATCCGCTTTGTCATCAGTCGCGAGATGCTTAGCAAGCCAGTCACAGCTGAGCCTTTTTGGCCTACGTCTCGCCTCAGCGCCGTAGAGGCCAAGTACTATATCTCCGAGCCGCCAACAGCGCCCATTAAAGCGAAACCAAGTCTAAGTCGCTTCAGTTAATTCTCCTTATTGGAAATGAATAGAAAGATAATAGTCAGCACTGCAAATACAATAATAATTCCGTATCACCATTTAACAAACACGGAAATTACCATTTAGAGGGACACAATTGTAGCTAGAATCTTATTCCACATAACTGCTCGCCAAATCGTTTTTGATTCAGTACCGAAATGGGATTTACATCAGTTACCCCCTAAGTGTGCATCACAATCGATGTGGCGGAAGTCTCGTACGGTAGTGGGTTACCGTCTTACTGGCGAAAATTTTACTGCATCCTAATTCTCTTTGAAGTGGCGGCACGGGTGAGAAAAGCGGAGCCTGATTCAAGTTTGGTGGATGCCATATATCTAGCTTGGACAAGACTATTCATCACATCAAACATGCCACGACTGACCTTTAGACCATCACAATTCCTTTCCTCCTAGCCGGACAAGTTTACGGTATGGCCTGAATAGCGCATTAGCTCCCACAGCGTCGAATTACACCCACTGCTGGAGCCTTTGTCATAGCCTCAATCGAGACGTCCGAAAAATTGATCCATCATTCTGATAATCATCAACCAACCGGTGCCGATGACGGTGTAAATGACGATGTTGACGATGAAAGCGATAAACTCCACCCGGAACTACTCCACGGTCTGACAAAACCTGAGCTGTAGATATCGTCGGCGGAACCGGCGGCGTAGTGGCTTTGACCACCCCGATCAGGTTGTTAGCAGCGCGCTACTTGCCTCTTAGCCACACCGCACGATGGGCTGGGGATCGTAAACCGTGGTCTTGGTCTCGCGGGAAAGCTCCTTGCCGCCGAGATCCTTGATGATGCGGGTATCGGACGTCGTAAAGCCCGGGGCGCCAGATGATGGTGAGCAATTGCTGCCCGGCACGGACATTGGCTGTGGTTCGGTCTTGGCCCAGCGGCCGTTATTGATGGATTCCACCTCTACCGTCTTGGTGCCCTTCAAGCGGACGGTGATATTGCCGCCGCCAAAACTGGTCTCGATCTGCACTGGGGTATTGAAGGTATTGGTAAATTGCAGGTCAATGGCACCCTCGTACACGGTGGCTTCGCGGCCGGCCGGGTAGCGGGAAATGTAGTACGAGTGCGGAGTGTGCGCAGTATCTTGCATGCCGGCGAAGTAGGCGGCGTTATACAGGGTGGTGGCGAACTGGGAGATGCCACCGCCCACGGCGGTACCAGAGTGGCCGTTGATGATGATGCCGGATTCCACATAGCCCTGCGCGGTGCCGCGGGGGCCGGTGTAGCCGTTGAGGGAGAAGGTCTCACCGGGGTTGACAACGGCGCCGTTGACCTCTTGGGCAACGAGCTGGATATTGCGCCCAGAAGCAGAGGAAAAGCCGCCGGTAGAAAACTCGCCCACGGTATCGTTAAACGTCGCGTTTTCGGCGTCCTCGGTGGTGAAATCGGCCGGGTCAGGCTTGTAGGTTGCGTCCCACTCGCGGTCATCGCCAGTCACGCGCTTATCAAAGCCCTCCATGGTGGGCTTCCAGTCAATGATCTCACCGTCCTGGGAGGGGGTGACCTGCCGGGAGCCACCGGCGAAATTCACCTTGGCGTTCACGCCAGGCACGTCGGCGCCATCGCTGCGCTCTTGCAGCAATTGCTGCGCGCGGTTGCTATCCACCACCAGGTGCAGCTGGCCGTCCTTTTTCTCAATGCTGGTGAACTGGGAGATCTCCGGTTTATTCAGCGTGGCGGTGACGTTATTTTTGGCCTTCAAGGTCAACGGGTTATCCAGGGCCTTGGCGGCATCGCCGGTGCGCATCTTTTCAATGGCTTCATCATTAATGGCCGGCTCGATTTCTTCCGGCTCCACCTGCACGCCATCTTTGTCCAGCCAATTCGCTGCCACGGCATCGTGCAATTCGGTGCCGTCTACGGTCTGGCCCAACGTGGGATCGGTGACCTTGAGCTCGCCATTATTAAGCTCGAGCATGCCGTCGACCGGTTCGGTAGAAAGCTCGTCTTTGACGCGGTCGAGGGTGGGCTGCAGCTTGCTATCGTCCACATCGGTTTCTACCGGGATATCTTCGGTGGAGCGAAAGAAACTAACCAGCCGGGTAATCGGATTGAGCGAAGGCTCCTCGATGCCATCGACGGCGGCCTGGTTATCCAGCGCTAGGCCGGATTCGGCAGGGGTAAATTCAGACTGCAGATCGCCCGCGCTCACGGTCACGGGCTGGGTCTCAACACCATTGAGCTCGTCCTCGAGCTTGGCCACGGCGGCGGTGCGCTCCATGGCGGAAATATCCACGCCGCCCACGGAGACGCTGCGCGGGATCTTGTCCTGGTTTGCTATGACATCCCAGGCATAAGCGATGCCCGCAATGAGGACGAAGCCAACGATCACGCCAAGCGTGATGAGCCAGCCCTTTGCACCGTTTTTTCCTTCTGCCTTCTTCACGCCTTAAAGGTTAACGGGTATAGGGGCGTTTTTCCTAGTCGCTGTCCCCATCGTGTACATGGCGGGCGGCATCGCCGAGGCGCTCAGGGGCCAACCTGCCCTCATCCACGGCGCCCACCACAGCATCGATCACCGCATTGATATCTTCCTCTGTGGACCACAGGGGCATGTCGGCACCGGCGGCGAGGGAGGTAATGACGGCATCGGCAAGCGGAAGCGAATCCGAAATGGCCGCCATGCCGCCAATATCATCGGTATAGATGGTGCCGTCATACTGCAAGGCCTCGCGGGCAAGGCCGTAGGCCTCCGGCAGGATGGAGGCTGGGGTCTGGCCATCGCCCAGGCCCGGCACCGCGAGGTGGCCCATCATTAGCGCCGCATTCGGGGCTGCGGGAATGGCATTCCGGAAGGGAATGAACTCGTGGTTCTCAAGCTCTTCGAGCGGCGGGGTAATGGCCTCCGCCAGGTGGGTATCGCCCGAGGCGCGGCCGTGGCCCGGGAAGTGCTTGAATACGGCCTTGACCCCGGCGGCATCCAGCCCGCGGGCGAAGGCTGCGCCATATTCGCCGGCCTGGGCAGGGTCGGTAGAAAAGGCGCGGTCGCCCACGACTTCGAGGCCATCACCATCGACATCGAGCACCGGCGCAAAGTCCACGTTGATGCCGTAGTCCATGAGCCGCTTGCCGATGTCCCCCGCCAGCTGTTCCACCTGCTCCGGCGAGTTTTCCGCCGCCATCTGCTGTGCGGAGGGGTATTCGCCCAGGATTTCAGAAAAACGCTGCACGCGCCCGCCCTCAAAGTCGATGGCAACCTCAAAATCGCGGCCTAGTTCCGCGCGCAGGGCGTTAATATTGCGGCCCTCTTCTTCCAGCAATCCAGGATCCGCCCAGCTCGGGATGAAGATGCCTCCCACGCCGGCCTCCAGCTTGGCCTTGGCGTCCTCGTAGCTGGTTGCCGGCGGCATGAGCACCGAGGCGGCGGTGGCGCGAATATCTTCCGGCGCTGGCGCTGGTGCCGGGGCTGGGGCGGCCTCCGTGGCGGACGCGGCGTTACCCGGCGATGAGGCCGCGGGGGCCGCAGACTCGCGCGCCTTGTCCTCGTCCGAGGCGGAATTAGAGCAGGCGCTCAGCACCGCCACGAGGCCCAAACTGGCAATGATGCGGGAATATGTCATGCCTTCCAGTGTGCAGGATTCCTCGCGAACTGTCCCAAGCGGTGGGTAGACTAGTGACATGAGTAACGGCAAAACAATGTTAATTGCCTATGATGGCACCGAACGCGCCGACCGCGCCTTGGAGTACGCCGCCCAGCTTTTGCGCCCCTCCACGGTGGAAATCCTCACCGCGTGGGAGCCGGTGGCCCGCCAAACCGCGCGCGCCGTGAGCCGCACGGGCATGCACCAATCCACCGTGTCCCCCGATAGCGTGGAAGACGATCCCGCCTACGAGGAGGCGCTGAAGATCTGCCGCCAGGGCACCCAGTTGGCCGAAAACCTTGGCCTGGCCGGCCGCGCCCACCTCGTGGAATCCGCCACCACCATTTCTTCGGCCATTGTGGATGCCGCGCACGAGCTCGACGTGGATGTCATCGTGACCGGCACCCGCGCGCTCACCGGCTTTCGCGCTTGGTGGACCAACTCCACGGCGGACCAGATCGTGCGCAATGCAGGCCTGCCCGTCTTTATCGTCCCGCAAGAAAACGACGAAGACGCGGAAGATGACGATCCGGAATACTTCTAAGTAGCTGCTACTATCTTTAGCCATGGCTCTGGAATCCGATTCTTTAAACAAGCGCACCCTCGGCCCCGCCGTGGGTAGCGCTGTTGTGGGCATCGCCCTGGGCATTATCACCATCATCGGCATCGCCCAGTTCTCCGGCAGCGATACCGTGCCCGAGGGCAATGCTGTCTCAGCCGATGATGCGGTGCTGGGCGGGCCTGAATACGGTTCCCGAAATTAGATGGGCGCACCGGCGTGCATGACCGGACCGATCAGCTCCCCCGCGGCCCACACAGCGGTTCCTATTTACACCGCTACCGCGCACTAGCCCGCGCCCTGCGCCACCGCTGCGCGCGCCTTGCTCGGCCCTACCCGCTCGGCATTATTGCCTTGGGCCTTATCCTCGCGGTACAGCCGTGGGGGCTGACCGCCGCCGATACCAAACACGATCTGGCCGCCAACCCGCGGCACTTCCTGCGCGGCGCGCTTGATGCTTATACCGATATCTTTACCCTGGGGCAGCTGCAGAACCAGGCCTACGGTTACCTCTTCCCGCAGGGCCCCTTTTTTGTTTTAACCGAGCCCCTGCCGGATTGGATGGCCCAACGCCTGTGGTGGCTGTTGGTCTTAAGCGTGGGCTTTATCGGCTTTCATAATCTGGCCACCCGGATAGGCCTGCGCGGCCGGTGGGTCTGGGTGGCGGCGATGCTCTATGCGCTCTCCCCGCGCTCGCTGTCCACGTTGACGGCCATTTCTTCTGAAACCTGGCCGGTCATGCTAGCCCCGTGGGTCATCCTGCCCTTCCTGCGGGAAAAACTCACCTGGCGCGATGCTGCCGCCGCCACGATTCCCGTGGCGCTGATGGGCGCGGTCAACGCCACCGCCACGCTCGCGGCGTGCACCCCGGCGCTTGTCATCGTGGTCTATCGCCGCGCCTTCAAGCCCGGCGCGGCCTGGCTGCTTGGCTGCCTGTGCGTATCCGCGTGGTGGATTGGCCCGCTTTTAATCTTGGGCCGCTACGCCCCACCGTTTACGGAATTTATCGAATCCTCCCGCGTGACCACCCGGTGGCTGAACCTGCCGGAAATCCTGCGCGGAACAACGAGCTGGTCGCCCTTTGCGGATGCCGAGCGCATCGCCGGCAATGAGCTCGCGACCTCAGCGTTTTTTGTCCTTATCACCATGGCCGTGGCCGCAATAGGCATGTATGGCCTGTGCCGGCTGCCCCGCGTATGGTCCATCATGCTCATTACCGGCGTGGCGATTTTAGGCTGCCAGGCGGGGTGGTACCTCGATGCGCTCGATGGGGCGCTAGCACCCCTGCGCAACCTCCACAAATTCGATCCGTTGGTGCGCATCCCGCTGCTGTTGGGTTTTGCCCGCGCCTGCCAGCGCCTGCCGCTGCCCACCGGCCTGCGTCCCACCAAGAAGCAGACGGTGGGCGCGCTGGTGCTGCTCGTGTGCATCAGCGCCCTCTCCCCGGCGTGGTCGCAACGGCTGCTGCCCTTAGGGGCCTATGACGAGGTGCCGGATTATTGGCATGAGGCCACGGATTACATCAACGAGCATGCGGAAAATACCCGCACCCTGATTTATCCCGAGGCCTCCTTTGCCCGCCAAGAGTGGGGTTGGACCCGCGATGAGCCGGCGCAGCCGCTTCTTGATGTCCCCTGGGCCGTCCGCGATGCCATTCCCCTCGTGCCGCCGGAGGCCATCCGCGGCCTCGACGGGGTGATGTCAGTACTAGAGGAGGACCCGGCCAGCGGCGTGCGCGCCTTGCAGCGCCTGGGCATCGGCGCGGTGATGGTGCGCCACGATCTCTTTGCCGCCGATAATGACACCTTGAGCAGCAAGTTTGGCGGTGAGCTGCATACTTTTGGCGAGGTCGATGTGATCCTGCTCGAGCAGCATTCCATGGCGCTGACCTCAGCCGATCCCGTCCGCGTGGCCGGTGGCGGCGAGGCGCTGGCCTTCCTCGATGCCCATAATGGCCCCACCGCCCGCGAGCTGGTGGACAATGATGCCGATATCGTCACCGATACCCCCACGCTGGTGGATCGCAATTACGGCACGCTCCACGGTGCCGCCTCGGCCCCATTGGCCGCAGATGATCCCAGCCACGTTTATAACCGCCTGCGCGATTATCCCTCCGCCGGCCCACTGACCACCGTGGAGACCCACGGCGGCGATGTCGAAGTCTCTTCTTCTGCTGCCGATGCCACCGCCTTGGGCGGCGCCCAGCCGGAAAAGTCCGCCACCGCGGCAGTCGATGGGGAAAATTCCACCGCCTGGTGGCCCGCACCCGGCGATGATGAAGGCTGGATCGAGCTGCGCGGTGACTTTAGCCAACCGCGCCTGAAACTCATGGCCACCAGCTCCACCACGGTCACGGTGCGCTCAGGTGGCGCTTCTGTAGAGGTGGATCTCCAGCCCTTCCGCTCCAAGACGGTGCGCGTGCCCGGCGGGGATTCCCAGGCAATCCGCGTGGAATTATCCCACCGCACCGGCATCGCGGAACTGGAGGTAGAAGGCCACCCCATCGAACGCGTGGTCACCGTGCCGGATACCTCACCGAATGTGCACCAATTCTTCTTCCAGCAGATGGTGCACGATACCGGGGTGCTCATTCGCGATGTCACCGTGCCGCGCCGCATGGAGGTCACGGTGGATTCCCCCAAGCCGGTGCTTATCGATTCCCACCGGTACTCCCCCGGCAACACCCTGACCCTTGAACCCGGCGTCCACCGCGTGCGCACCACCGGCGCATGGGTGTCCATGACGGAAAAGGGCTGGTCCCCGCCGAGCGATTATCAGCTCACCGATTTTTCTATCGCTGCTGCAGAGGATGAGCGCCTGCTCAATACCGGCCGCGTCTTCAATAAGGGCCTGCGCGGATTTATCGGCGATACCGAGCTCACCGCGTACGAGATCGATGCCGCCACCCAGGCGTTTATCGTCCCCGCGGGTACTCACGGGGAATTCCGCATGACCTTTAAGGCGCAGCCCGCCTACCGCGCCGCCTTGCTCTTTGGGGGCGCGCTCGGCCTGGCCACGCTGGGGTTCTGCCTGCTTTTCGCCGCGCGCCGTAGCCCGCAGCCCACCTGGCACCCGCATCCTGGTGGCATGGCCTCTGCGATGTACTCGCTGGCCTGCCTGGCACTGGTGGGATGGCCGGCGGCGCTTGCGGGCATGGCCGCCTGGCTCATCGTGCGCTGGACCACCATTCCGCGGGCTTATTTGGCCAGCGGCGTGGTAGCCGCGGCCGGGGCCATCCTCGCCCGTGCCCCGTGGACCTCCGGGGCCTATGCAGGCGATTCCGTGCTGCTTATGTGCTTATGTGCCGCGGGGCTGGCCTGCCTTTTCGCCGCCGACGGCCCCGGACCCGGCCCCGGCCGCGGCCCATCAGAAGATCGCGGCCCGGGCGCTCGATAAGCGTGTAACTCGCCGCAGAAACCACAACGGTGCCTATCACCGTGACGGCAAGGATCACCCAAAAATCCAGCGGTTTCCCGCTAAACAACGCCACCCCGGTCAGCGGGAAGGCCACGGCGAGCACCGCCACGTGCCACAGGAAAATGGAATAGGACCACGCGCCCAGCGCCTGCATGAGCGGCGAGGTAAGCCACGAGGTTCCACGTGGAACCAGGGCCACCGGCACCGCCACACACGCAGCAAATACCGCCCCGGCGATGATGCGGCGGGCAAATTCCGCCGGCTCCGGATGCACCAGCCCGGCCGGCCCAAACCAGTCCCGGCTCGCCACCCACAGCACGAGCCCCGCCAGCACAACCCAGGCCCAACGCACCTGCAGAATGCGCGCCGTGCGCTTGCCGATGCCCCTTTCTTCCACCTCCGCCGCCAGCATGCCCACCGCGAACCAGGAGGCATAGGCCGGTGGCCAGATTTGCGAGTTAACCTGGTCCTCGGAATAGTCCGCGACAAAGGGGATAAATCCCCAGCCCCAGCTCAGTACCGCGGCACCGGCGATAACGGCCATGCGCCAGCGCTGCGGCAGGCCGCCAAGGGCCCAGACCAGAAGCGGTAGTACTAGGTAAAAGAAAAACTCCACGCACAGCGACCACAGGTGGGTAAGGCCCGGGGCAAGGCCATCGACTACATATATCTGCGTGGAGGTCAGGTTGGCGAGGATCTGGGTGGGGGTGATGGAGTGGGTATCGGGAAGCAGCAGCAAAACCGATACCACGCAGGCATAATAGGCCGGTGCCAAGCGCGCGATACGGGAGTGGGCATAGCCGCGCACCGTGTGCAGCCCGCGCCGGCGCCACAGGAGGAAGGCGCTGAGGGCGAAGAATACGGCGACGAAGAAATCGAAGCGCCCGGCAAATCCCCACCCGGTGCCGGTTTGGAAGGATACGTGGGTGACAATGATCCCTAATGCGGCAACCGCGCGTAGGCCGTCTAGCTCCGGCAGGTGCTGGGGTAGTCTTTTCACAGATGCCTGCGTGCGCACGCTTGCTCCTTTACCCCGGAAACCTGAAACTGATTGGATATAGTACTGCAATGAGCCGCTACCTTTGGCCACGCTCGCCACGGGCGTGGGTTGTCATTGCCGCAATCATTTTCCTCCTCATTGGTACCCTCGCCCCGACCCTCTACAATAACCGGACCCGCCCGCTGGGCTTGGATAAAGATTTTTCCACCTCGAGCGGGCCCACCGACGCGGTGTGGATGGACGTGCGCGCCCTCATGGCCGGTGAAGCTCCCTCAGATACCACATCCAGCGATGACCCGCGCTGCGCCGACAAATCCGCCCCGATGTGGTGCTACCAGCACCACGGGCCGCTGACCTTGGAGCGCACCATTGCCACCGGCGAGGTAGACGATGATGACACCATCGCCACCACCGATTCCGTAACCAGCCTGCTTGCCGGAAAAGACGGGGACTCCCAAGAGGAAATCGCCTCCGTTGATCAACACTCTGTGCTCAACCGCGAATCCACGTTCCCGGTAGCGGATCCGGTCAATAAATGGGCCCTCGCCCTGCCCGAGTTCAACACCGATCTGACCCGGGAGGACTTCGAACGAGACGGCCTGACCTATTTCTTCCCCTCCGGTACCGAGCAGCGCTCCTACGCATTTTTTGATTTCCTGGCCCAGGAATCCACGCCGATGGACTTTACCGGCGACTCAAAAATGGATGGCATCCCCATCTATTCCTATCACCAGGACTTACAGCCGCTGCCGCTGAAGAACACCTTTAGCAATATCAGCGCAGATTTGGGCAGCACCACTAAAACGGACGAGCTGAAATCCGGCGATTTCCAGTTGACAGGCCCGGCCAGCCGTTTTTATGACCGCCATTCGCGCGAGCTCTTAGATCTAGATGCGGATGCCACCGTTATTGTCGAGCCCTTTTATACCGTGGGCCGCGATATTTCGGTCGAGCCCACCACCGGCACCATCGTGGATGTCCGGGAAAACGTCAAGGTCTTTTTCGCCACCGATATCCAGCAGGCGGGAACCCTCATCGCAGAGGATGACACCGCAGATCGCTCCGTGCTGGCAGCGGATTTCCGGTGGTCAGAGGATACCCGCGCGGAGCGACTCGCTGAGGTCCGCCCGGTAATCTACGCCATCCGGGGGCTTATGGCCGTTGGCTGGCTGGGCAAGGCCATCGGCGTTTCCCTGCTCATTTTCGCAGCCTACCAGTACATGCTCCGCCACCGTGACGCCCATGATGCCGCACACGCCTAGGCGCATCCTCCTCGGGCTGTGGGGAATTATTCTCGTAGCCGCGGTGTGCTGGCCCTTCGCGCTGCCCGGTGAATTCCTCTGGCGCGATATGGTGCTCTTAAACGATCCGGGGCTTACCCCATCCGCGCTGGGCGCGGGTAGCTTGCCTGCCCGCAACGCGCCCCAAGATGGGTTTTTGGCCTTACTCGGCGGCGCCTGGGCCGCCCGGGTACTCATCTTTGCCGCCGCCGGGGCCGCCGCGCTCAGCGCCGCACTGTGGTCTCGCACCACGGTAGCGGCGCTGGCCGCGATGACCATCGCGGTGGCCAATCCTTTTGTCATCGAACGCCTCCTGCAAGGCCAATGGTCCCTGGCCATTGCCGCTTGGCTGCTCCCGGTTATCGCCTGGGCGGGGCGCCGCCACAGCTGGCTGGCGTGGCTGGCCATGTGGGGCGCATCGCTTACCCCCACCGGCGGGTTATTTGCGGTGGTCACCGCCCTTTTTACCTGCCGGAAGCGAGTGGCCTTGGCGGGCTGCCTCTTGTGGCTGCCATGGCTGGTTCCAGGCCTTTTCCAAACCGGTGTGCCTGGCGATGCCGCAGCCGCCGTCGCGGCCTTTTCCCCGCGGGCAGAAGAACACGTGGGCACGGTGGGCGCGCTCTTGCGCCTCGGTGGAATCTGGAATGGTGAGGCCGCTCTTGGCCTGGCCGTGTTCGGCCTCTTCGTCGCAGTCCTCGCGCTGGCGGGCGCGCACCGCGTCCCGGCGCGCTTGACCGTCCTGGCCGCGCTGGGACTCGGCGGGGCGCTGGCGTGTTGGCTATTGCCCGGCATGCTGGAATGGGCCATCGATAACGTTCCAGGGGCCGGCCTTTTGCGCGATAGCCACAAACTCACGATGCTCGCGTTGCCGCTATACGTCGCCTCCATCGGTGCGCTGCCACAGATTCCGGCCACGCTGGCGCTAGTGGCTGCCACCATCCAGATCCTCCCCGCCCCGTCCCGCCTTGCCGTGCTTTCTCCCCGCGATACCGGGGTGGATGAGCAGTTGGTGCGCGATATCGACGGCCGCGTGGCATTCTTTCCCGAACGGCCCAATTTGGTGGAGGTTCCTTCGGGGGATGGCGGCGCGCTTGGGGAAGCTACCCCGGGAGTCGCGGTCGATCCCTATTCCAAGGCCGTGCCCATGGTGGAATCCGGCGAGCTCAGCGTGGACGGTGAAGTCATCGATCAGGCCTCGCCGCAGTACCGCGCGGCGCTGCGCGCCTGGCAGGACCGCGATATGGCGGGCCTTACGGAACTTGGGGTGGGCGTCGTGGTGGTTGATGGCGCCATCGCCGCAGAGACCACCGCCCCGCGCCCCGCGCTACCGTGGGCGCTTACCGCCCTGTGGATGGCTTACCCGCTACTAAGCCTTGGAGCAATTGTGCAAAGGCAGCGCCGGTCTTCTCCCACGAAAAGCGCGCGGCAAACTCCCGGGCATTAGAACCTAGGAGCCGGCGCAACTCCGCGTTATCCAGTAACTCTTGGGTGGCCGCCACGAAGTCACCTTCTTCTTCTACAAGGATTCCGGTCTCACCATCGATTACACTATCGCGCAGGCCAAATGCATAACCTACTGTGGGCACCCCATGTTGGGCGGCCTCCATGACGGCAAGGCCCCAGCCTTCTTTGCGGGAGGACATGAGGTGGGCATCAGCACGCGCGAGCAAGGCGTGCTTATAGTCTTCCGTAACCTGGCCGCGAAAGCGCACGCGTTCTGTCACGCCGAGCGTTTCGGCATAATCGCGCAGGTTCGATTCCCACCAGCCCGAGCCAATCACGTCCAATACCGCCCCCGGCGTGCGCGCCACCGTATCCATAGCGTGCTCGATCTGCTTGTGCGGGACTAGCCGCGAGAGGGTCACCAGGTGCTTATCCGCCTCGCGCTCGAGGGAAGGCACGTGCGCCGGAATGGGGTCCAAACCGTTGGCGATGATCCGCGCACCCTCAATGCCGAGCGCCTCCAGATCCTCGCGCGAGGCCTGCGAGACCGTGACGTAGGTCGAGTCCCGATATACCCGCGGTGCCACGCGCGATTCCAAGAACCAGCCCAACCGCCCGAGCACCGGACCGGCCACGGGCCATTGCTCGCGGTGGCAATGGTGGGTAAGTAATACCGTCGGCGCGCCGGAAATCAGGCGCGCAAAGAAGGGAATGCCGTTTTGGGTATCGATGACCACGTCGATGTCGCGCAGATCCCCCAGGCCCATTCTCCCGGCAGCAATGGCCATCCACGCGCGCGGGTACACGCCAAACTTGGCACCGCCACGGCTATAGCGCACGCCATCGCGAACCTCCCGGCGCGCCGCGTTCATGTGCTTAGAGGTGCGAAAGACCACCTCGTGGCCCTGCGCCGCTAGGTACTCCCCTACGCGTTCGAGGTAACGCTCGGAGCCACCGCCCTGCGGGTGGGTGGAATCGCGCCAGCATAGTAAAAGAATTTTCATCGTGGGGTATTAGCCTAGTGGTTTATGAAACACACCCGCGACATGGCCACGCTCTCCCGCTCCTGGGCGCTGCTGCGCTCTTTCCGCTTCGAGCAATCCCGCCCCGATATTTTCTACGGCGGCCTGGCAGAAGATACGGCCAGGTTGGTGGAGAACTTGGGCCACGACTTGGGCGTGCCGCTTGCCGATGCCCTCGTGCTCGACGTAGGCGGCGGCCCCGGCTATTTTGCCGCAGCCTTCGCGGACCGCGGAGCGTCCTACGTTGGCCTTGAGCCCGATGCGGGGGAAATGTCCGCGGCCAATATCCACCTCAGCAATTCCGTGCGCGGCGATGGCACGCGCCTGCCCTTCGCGGACGATTCCTTCGATGTGGTCTATTCCTCTAATGTCGCCGAACACATCCCCCGCCCGTGGGATATGGGCAAAGAAATGCTGCGCGTTACCCGCCCCGGCGGACTGTGCATCATGAGCTATACCGTCTGGCTCGGCCCCTTCGGCGGCCACGAAACCGGGTTGTGGGAACACTACGTCGGTGGCGCCTTCGCCCGCGACCGCTATACCCGCCGCCACGGGCACCCGCCCAAGAATGTCTTTGGCACCTCGCTATTTAATGTCCCCTGCTCCGCCGGCCTCACCTGGGCCAAGTCCACCGGCGGACTAAAGCTCGCCTTTCCGCGCTACCACCCCAGCTGGGCGTGGTGGCTAACCAAGATTCCTGGCCTTCGCGAATTCGCCGTATCCAACCTGACGCTGGTACTACAACCAGACTAGGCCACGCCACAGCTTGCGCCGAGGTTGTTCCACTATACTGCCCAGCATGCCGGACCAACTACAAAGCTCACAGCTCTCCCCCACCGTTCGCGCAGCTCACCTGGGGTGGGCTGTGGCCAGCGTCGTCGCCACATTTGCCGGTGCGGCACTCATTGGCATCGCCAGTGGCCTCATTACAAAGAGCGGTTCCTGGGTGGCCTTTGGCATCGCCGTCGGCGGCGCCATCTTCGGCTTGGGAACGGTCTGGTACGGCTTTTCCCGCCGCTTGGGCTGGTCGTGGCGCGATGCCGGGTTTGTGAAAGCCGAGCATTCCTTATGGCACCTGCTGTGGTGGATTCCCGTCGCCATTCTGGGCTCTGCTGCGACCACGGGCGCCGTCAATGCATTACTGGGCAGCGAACCAGCCGGCAATAACCTGTCCGCCGGCCTAAAGATAAGCCCTGCCGCCACCATCATGGTGATACTCAGCACCGCGCTTGTCATTCCCTTGGTCGAAGAAGTGGCCTTTCGCCGCGTCCTATTAGATTGGCTACAAAATTCCATGCCCACCTGGGCGGCAGCGCTTATCACCATCGCTGTCTTCGCCCTCGCACACGGCATCCCCGCAGTAATGCTCTACATCGCATTCTTTGGCACCTTTTTGGTGCTCGCGCGCTTCTGGTTCAAGACCCTTACCGCTCCCCTGTGCATTCACATTGCAAATAACACGGTCGTGGCAATCACGGCTCTGGCGGGACTATCGGGCTAAGCAGTCCCTGCGCAGCAGGAGAAAACGCTAGTTCAGTAGCCGAGGTGGAAACTACGTCCAGAATGCTTCAATGTACCCAGAAGTACGGAAAGGTTTCTACAGTATTTTATGGACACAACTTCTGGCACCATGGAGAGAGTGAAGAGCTCTAACCGCAAGAAGATCATTGAAAATTTGGGCAAACCCCGCATTGAGCCGTATCTAGAGGCTGCAAATGGAAATGAGAAGCATGCACTTGCTCTTTATCGTTGGGGCGTTGAGATGACTGCCTCCGTTCAAGAAACACTGGGTATTACCGAGGTTTTTCTTCGTAATTCCATTGATACACAATTGCAAAAGTGGAACAGCGAACAACTTGGACAACGCAGTACCAGTTGGCTCCTCGAGGCCCCAGCAAGGCCTTTCAAGGCAAGAGGTTAGAAGCTAAAAGGCGGGCTCAGAAGTCAGCAGATCGTCGCCCTGCTAGCCATTTTCGGCATGGGCAGGCGATTACACATGATGATGTGCTTGCTCACACGATGTTCGGGATGTGGAAAGATATCCTCCCTAATCATGCACCTGACACAGATCCGGAAAAGACCGAAAATAAAAACCGCTTCACCTTATGGGAAGGGGCAGTAAAGGACGCTTGGACCTGACCCCCTTTTGGTGGACACCTGATATCCAGCCTAGTCGGGCTGGGAAGAAAGGTAATCTACCACCATGC
>NZ_JBEHFT010000033.1:0-22160 GCF_040225455.1 Corynebacterium sp. KPL2838
GCGTCCACAAAGTCCCTAGACTCCGAGTCCACAAAGTAGCTGGACTCCAAGTCCAAAAACCTCATGGACATAACAAGGCTAGCAGCGGTGGTGTTGCGGTACGGCAGATACGAAGTGCTAATTGGGGAGCGACAAAGGCTACAAAGCCAATGGGGCCTGCTGCGGAGACCGCAACGGCAGTTAATGTTACGGCGAGTATAAGTACGGAGAATTGCACCGCATTGACACGAGAACCGAGTGCCTGTGCCATGTCTGGGCCGAGCGCCGTGGGCAGTAGTTGGTAACTAACCCATCCGAGCAATGGCGCAGACATTATTATTGCAATGGCTACTGGAAAAGTAGTCGTCCAATTTGCTCGTTCTAGTGAGCCAGTCAGCCAAAATTGAGCGACGGAGGCATCGTGCAACTGGGCACGAATCATGGCGAAGCTGATGTAGCCAGACAACAGCGAGGTAATGATTATGCCCGAGAGCACGAGCCTGAATGGGTTTGCGTCTCCTTTCCAGGAAAGAATCCACACGACGACGCTTGTACTGACTGCTCCGATAAAAGCGGCCAATGGGACTCCGATGCCGGCCAACCAGCCTATGATGCCGGTACCCGAGCCGAAGACGATAACCGTAACCACCATTGCTGAGGCGCCGGCGGTTATGCCTAAAATGTCAGGACTGGCGAGCGGATTTCTGGTTACCGATTGTGTTAAAGCTCCAGCGAGACCAAGAGCACAACCTACTGTAAGCGCAGTGAGAATACGCGGCATTCGCCATTCGAAGACTACTAGTTTCTCCAGTCGAGTGCCTTGGCCGCTGACAATAACTTCCAGTATTCGGCCGAAAGAGATTGGATAATCTCCCAGCATGATAGAAAAAGGCACAAGAAGTAGAGCCAGCATAGCGAGAATGAAAGTGGTAGATAACTGCCACGGGCGCCAAACAACTGAGAGCTCTAATAGTTTTGTGCCAATGCGGAAGGCAGGGCGGCCGGGGACGGAATTGCGGTGACTATTCATAGCGCTACCCCCTTCCGTCGGAAGACAAGCACGAAGAACAATGGAGCGCCAATAAAAGCGACGACGATTCCTACTGGTAACTCGCCTGGACGTGTGATGATTCGGCCAATGACATCAGCAAGTACCATCAGCGTGGAACCTAATAGGACGGAATACGGCAAAATCCACCGATAGTCAGGACCAGTGATGGCACGAACCAGATGCGGCACTATCAAGCCAATGAACCCAACTGGTCCTGCCATAGCGGTCGCAGCCCCCGCAAGCAAAGAGATTAGGACCATACCTAAGAGACGAGTCCGATCGGTTCGAACACCGAGACTTTGAGCCACATCGTCTCCGAGGCTGAGTAGATTTAGAGACGGCGCAGAAGCAAGGGCTAAGACGATGCCCAAGACTGCAAATGGAAGTACTCCCCAAAAGATGTCTAGACCTCGACCCGCTACCGAACCTACGGTCCAAAAACGCATGCGGTCCAGGTTGGCTTCTTCTGCCAGAATGAGGCCTGTAGTGATCGAATTCAACACGGCAGACAAGGCTGCGCCACTAAGCGTAAGAGTGAGCGGACTAGCATTGCCTCCATTGATGCGTCCCAGGCCGAAGACAATGATGGTTGCACTTATCGCGCCCAAGAATGCAGCCACAGTTGTTGCAAACATACTGATTGAGCCAAAGAGTGCGAAGCTGGAAACCACGGCCAAAGCGGCACCAGCGTTGACCCCAAGAATGCCTGGATCTGCGAGCGGGTTTCGTGTGTGGCCTTGAATCAATGCACCAGCTACTCCGAGAGATGCGCCCACTACGATTGCGATCAATGTTCTCGGTACACGGAGCTCGAAGAGTACGCGCTGTTCAAAGTTCAGAGCAGTTTCACGGTGCGAAGGAACTTCTCTGAGAGCAGATATGACATCGGTTAGTGGAATACTTCTAGCTCCGACAGCGATACTCAAGCAAACTCCAAGGACGAGCAGCGCCAAACATAGTATGAGTCCCGCAACGCGTCGCGAATAGGTGCGGCTTCGAGGCACATGGGCGCTGTTAATGCTGAAACTGGAATGATTACTCATGGTGATCAGTAGAAAAGTTCCTGTTCCCACTTGTGGCTCACGCTGAGCTAGCGACTGAATTTGCGCGGTTAAGCGTCATTGACAATCCGGGAAGTGTTAGGTGTGACACAAATATATGCGCCGCAGGTTAGGTTAGTCAACCCTAATACTGTTGGATAGATTGATGTCGAACGCTTTAGGGGTGGAGAAGTGGTTGTAGAAGCACATTTCGTCTTCGGGCCGCAGATAAAGGCGCATTCTTTACGGGAATAATTTTCCGCCTAGATAAGGCTGGTTAATGGCATATTGTGCTGATTTGTGGTGGAACACTATTGCAGTTTGATGTAGGTAAAGCTAACCTAATCTAAAAGTTGCCTGCGGGTCTGTGGGAAATCCAGTGAAAAACGTCGAGGACAACTTCAGGAAACCGACTTAAGGAAAAGGGATGGCAGTAAAGAGGAGAGTACAGTCAGTTATCGTAGCCGCTATCTGTGCTGGATTGGTTTTGTCAGGATGCTCGTCGAACGATTCAACCGATGAAGCAGCAACAACCTCCGAGGTTGCAGAAGACGTGACCATTGAGCACGCACGGGGAACGGATACGTATCCGGTCAACCCGCAGAACGTGGTTGCCGTGGGGCCGGCTGTTGATAACCTGCTGGAACTTGGAGTTAAACCAGCAGCCGTCGTGCAGAATGCAAAAGATAAGAACTCACCCTGGCGCGAGGGGAAGCTCGATGGTGTCAAGGTGATCGATCAGGCAGACTTCAAGACTTTGCCCCAGGAACAAATTGCGGCAATCGAACCCGACTTTATCGTTGGGGATTACTGGACAATATCTGAGGATAATTACAAAGAATTGTCTGCAATCGCACCGACTCTCGGCGGCATCTCCGATAAGGGCGAGGGGATTGGCTGGGAGGCACAGTTAGAAGCTTTGGGCAAGATCTTTAATAAGGAATCCGAAGCGAAGAAAGCCATTGATGAGGATCAGAAGCGTTTCGCTGACGTGAAGGAAAAAACTGTCAAACCTCTCTGGTAAAATCGGCATCGTTTCTCAATTCGCCCAGGGATCCTTTGGTGCCGTTGCAGACCCTGAGGATCCGGGTGCATCCTTCATCTACGATTTGGGCATGAAGTTCCCGGATAAGCTGACTGACGGATCGGTCCCAGTTGATAAAGGCCGCGTCACGCTTTCTCCGGAAAACGTGTCTTACCTGGCCGCTGATTTTATGGTCATTTATAACCGCACCGGCTCAATCGAAGAAGTTGAAAATACTCCGGGATACAAAGATTTGCCGCAGGTGAAATCCGGTGCGACTCTCGCTGGGGTCAAGTCCCGTGTAGTGGTGTAGCCGTTTGTGCTTTCGGCTCGGTATTCAGTTCTGTGTTTGAGGTCAGGCGGTTAGCTGGTTGTGGTCACCATTGGCGTCTCCTGTGCGGTGCATGAGGTGTCTGGTGTGTTCGAGTGCGGTCAGTGACATGTAGCGTTTTTGTTGGATCCAATCGTCGTGTTGCTCGGCTAGGACCGCACCGACAAGCCGGATGATGGATTCTCGGTTCCAGAAGATGCCCACAACATCGGTGCGCCGGCGGATCTCCCGGTTTAACCGTTCTGTGGGGTTATTCGACCAGACCTTCGACCACACCGACTTCGGGGCTGCGGTAAACGCTAATACTTCATCGAGTGATTCCTCCAGATAGGTCGCAACTTGCGGGAACTTCGGCTCTAGTAGATCGACTACCTCACGGGCTTGGGACCAGGTGGATTGGGCATCTGGTTGTTGAAAGATGGTCTGGAACATTGCAGAGACCATAGGCCACTGTGTCTTCGGGACCTTCTCGTAAAGGTTCTTCGCAAAATGGGTGCGGCAGCGCTGCCACGACGCATCAGGTAGCACTTCGGAAATGGCGTGCTGGATGCCTTCGTGGGTGTGACTGGTGATAAGGAATACGCCGGTAAGTCCGCGGGCTTTTAGGTCGTGGAAGAAGCCTTTCCACGACGCGTTGGATTCTGCAGTGGCGACATGCATGCCAAGCATCTCGCGATACCCGTCAGCGTTGACCCCAGTGGCAAGCAGCACTGAGCATGTGACCACACGGCCGCCTTCGCGCACTTTGATTGTCAGCGCGTCGCAGGACAGGTAGGCGTAGCCGCCGGGATCGAGCGGACGGTTTTTGAAATCGGCGACCATCTCGTCGAGTTCTTCTGCCATGCGTGAAACTTGGGATTTCGACATGTTGGCAATGCCTAGTGTTGCCACTAGATCATTCATCCTGCGGGTGGAAACCCCTTTGAGGTAGCAGGTTGCAATGACGGTCGATAAGGCCCGTTCTGCCCGCGTACGGCGTTCTAACAGCCAGTCTGGGAAGAATGCGCCGTGACGCAACTTCGGTACTGCGACATCGATCGTGCCGACACGGGTGTCAAGGTCGCGGTGGCGGTACCCATTGCGGTGGTTGACGCGTTCGGTGGAGGCAACGCCGTATTCGGCGCCGCAGACGGTGTCGGCCTGGGCGGAGAGGATTTGGTTGATAAACCCTTGCAGCATCTGGCGCATCAAGTCAGGGGAGGCTTGAGCGAGCAGATCATCCAAGTAGGTTGTCGGGTCGATAGAATGTGGTGCAGCGGTCATCGTCATATGCCTTTCGGTGAGATGTGGTAGTTGAGTCGAAAGGTTAACTGGCGGTGGCCGCCCACTACTTTCCGGGGCCCACCATCAGCAAGCGTTACACCACACTAAGGGACGCAACCCTCGCTGGTGATGAGGCGGTCGTCGCTGGACTCAACAACCCAACGAGCCTGAGCCGAGCTTGGGTCTTGGACAAGACGATGCCGACGCTGGAAAAGGTTGGAAAGTAGTCAAGGTTTGCTCAACTCCGACGCCTGCTAGATGGGGCTCAGACCGTTGCAGCAGGTAGTCGTCAACGCCTTTCGATTTATCGGAAGGCGTTCTCTTAAAAAGACTGTATCCAAGGCAGTGGTGCGTCCGTTCTTGCCTTTCCGGCAACGAAAACCGACGTCAGGCTTTCCGCATATTCACCCATCGGCGCAGCACGATGGCCGCGTTAAAGGTCTCTAGGTGAGCTGGAAAATGCTTGGTGCTGGGAAAGGCGTTCAAAGCGTTAGTAACAACGTAATAAGAAAATTTAGGCCATCGAACAAAGTGAATTAAAAGCCATCAAAACCGAGAGGGGAATGGTCTCAAATATGCCAAGGAACAGTCGGAGCAGGGAAATCTATCCAATTTCTTACCGGGAATTATACGTGGAAGATATCGAAGATATATCGCCATCCATGCGGCGAATTACGCTCAGTGGGGAGCAGCTCCAGGAGCACGAACACGATGGTATTTCCGTTCCTTCGCTGATAAGCCATGGTTTTGACGACGACGTTCGGCTCATCTTCCCGGATCCGGAAACTGGAGAACGGCCGCACCCAATCGCCCAAAACGATGGCAACCTCCTGTGGCCAGAAACTGTTAAAAATCTCTTCCGCACATACACGGTTCGCTACTTTGACGCTGTTAACGGGCGGTTAGCAATTGATTTCGCTCGCCATGGCGAGGGCTTGGCCGAAAACTGGTCACAGAATGTCCGGATCGGTGACGCTATCTTTGTGGCAGGTCCAAAGTCGTGTGCACAGTTACCCACGCATACCGATTGGCTTTTCTTGGCGGGAGACGAGACCGCGCTCCCAGCCATCGGCCGCTGCTTGGAATCACTTCCGACAGGGTATGATGCGGTTGCGGTGATTGAGGTTCCGACGAGTGCTGATATTCAAGACTTAGACATTCCAGATTCAGTTCACGTCCACTGGGCGATACGTGACCAAGGCGACGACTTCGTAGCAAAGACTAGTGCGCTCTTTGAAGAGACTGCTGATTCACAATTGCCTAGTGGTGGAGCATACGTATGGGCAGCGGGGGAGGCGTCTCGGCTGAAAACACTGCGGCGTTTGTTCAAAGCTTCCGGAATTTCCCCTAAGCATCAGGAAATTACAGGCTACTGGCGGCGTACAAGCCGGAAAGACGGCAAAGAAAGTGCGACGAACAGTAGTAATAGTGTTTTGCATAATATCCATGATTTGGCTGAGTTGAATTCAGCCTTTGCGCTCCGCACTGCCGTACGTTTAGGCCTGTTCCAAGAAATCGATGCGGGTGCCACTACAGTCCCTGCTCTTGTTGCTGCGACAGAACTGCACGAGGAGGCGCTCCGGAGGTTCATCCGTTACCTGGCGGCTCTTCAACTCGTCGAAGTACGCGAGCGCACCCTCGCGCTGACCGCAATGGGACTGGAACTGGCGGACCCGGACTCCAATGTGGTGCGTTGGCTAAGCGGGCCTGCGCATTTTGAGGCGATGGCACTGATGCGTCTTGAACACAGCCTTCGTACCGGTGAGGCGGCTCCTCAAGGCGAGAGGGGATTGCCGTGGTCAGAATATGTATGCCGTGACCCGCAACTCGCGGCCGAACGCATTGAGCAAAAGAATATGAGCGCTGGCTGGACTGCTCCGTCCGCAGCACAGACGATGCAGCAGCACCTGGATGACACCGCTAGCGTTCTGATCATTGGCCAGGGAGGTGCAGTATATGCAGATGAAATTCTCCGGCGATGTGAGCATGCCCAGAGCAGGGTTATCACCGATGCTTCCTTGGAAGCAGTGCTACGGGAAATCGCAGGAGCTTCTCGTGAACGGTGCGAAACGAGTGGCGATGGAACTGGCTTTAATCCCACTGATGCGGACTATGCGTGGGCAACTGATGTAGTCTTCATTGCTCCCTGGAGTATCTTTGGCAACGCAGAGGTGACTGCCCAGTTAGACCGCGCCACTCACGGGGATGCGTTCCATCGGGCTTATATCCTTTCCGAGGTTCTGGAGGAAACCGGGGGCGATGAGCATTCCTATGAAGAGGACTTGGTGAGGCTTTCCATGTTCGGCACGAAGGTGCCGACACAAGAAGATGTCAGCGCTGTTGTCGCTGATAGCGGCGCTCTAATTTCTTCTGCCACGGCTGTTGGCTGGGGTAAACACCTTTTCGTCCTGGAGGCAGAACCGAATTCCTAAAGAGGAGCCTCGGTGGGACAAACGCCTCGAGCTTCACCATTTATTTCCGGACTACGGTTCCACGCGGGAGCCGGGTGGCCGTTACAGCCATAAGTGTGGTGAACACGGTGAAGTAGGCGAAGGTCGTCCAGCCGACCCCGTGGGTAAGGGTCATCAGCACCGTGCAGACGGATACGCCGAGTGCGCTGCCAAGTTGGGTCGCTATGCGGCCTGCAGCACTGGCATGGACGACTTCATCTTTGGTTAAGCCGTGGTAGGTCGCGGACATCGTGAGCACAGTAAGGGCTCCGATGCCGCCGCCGCGCACGAATAGCCCGCAGCCTTGAAGGATGAGCCAGCCTGTCGCCTGGCCGATGGGAAAGGCGAAAGGTAGCGTTCCGATAATGGTGGCGGCAATGCACATGTAGACGGTCTTACGCGTACCCCATCGAGCGATAAACTTTTTCGACGCCGAGCGGCTGAAATAGGCGCCCACGCTTTGTAGGGCCAGCAGAAGTCCCGCATGCAATGCGGTGTAGGCATGGTTGCTCTGATAGTGCAGCGGAATGAGAAAAGCCCGCCATAAAATACGGTGCTTGCAATGGCCAGTGTTGCCCACGCTGAGGAAAAGGAGGCGTGGGTAAATAGGCGGACATCGATAAGCGGCGATGACGCCCGGAGCGCATGCAGCACAAAGTATCCAATCAGCCCCGCGCCGGCGGCGAGAAGAATTCCGCTTGCCCAAGAACTCATGTGACCGATGGTGGTAAAGCCATAGACCGCCGCGAGCAAACCTGGCGCGAGCAAGAGGTACCCCATGCGGTCTAGCTGGGCTGCAGGATCTGCTGGGGTCCGTTCTAGATAATGCACGGCAAGGGCAATAGCAGCGATGCCGATGGGGACGTTGATGAGGAAGATGGCGCGCCAGCCGATGACATCGACAAGCAGCCCGCCCAGTAGTGGAGCAATAGCGGGGGCGATGACCGCCGGTAGCCCGATTGCGGTGATGGCGCGTGTGGCCTGGTCCTTCCCGGCATTAGTGACAATGAGCGTCTGCATCACCGCCACCGAGAAGCCCGCCGCGAATCCCTGCAGGACGCGGAAGGCGATGAGCATGTCTATATGCGTAGAGACCGCGCACAGGATTGAAGCGACGGTAAAGGTTGTGAGCGCTGTAATCCAGAGATTTTTGGCGCCGAAGCGGCGCGTTGCCCAGCCGCTGAGTGGAATGGCCATAGTAGAGGCCAACCCGTAGCCGGTAATGACCCATTGGGCGAGAACTATCGGTGCGTTGAAAGCCTCGCCAATGGAATGAATGGCGACGTTGACGATGCTGATATCTAGCAGCGGCAAAATTGAGCCGAAGACTAGGGCGATGACGACCCGCCTAGTCTGGGGGTCGAGTTTTTCTTCTTCCTGCATGAGGGGTTCCCTTCGGAGTGTGTGCGCGTGCGCACATGGCGTGGTGAGGTGTGGTCATGATGGAGATAGTGATGGAGGTGTGTGGGTTAAGGGGTGAATGGTCCGTCGTGGGTGAGGGCGGTGAGCATTTCCGCGAATTGTTGTTGCGCGGGCTCCGGCCAGCGGGCGAGGAATTCTTCCAATTTTTGGGTCAGGCGTGAGCGCATTACGGCGACGTTGTCTTGGCCCAGTGGGGTTAGCGACAGTTGTATCCACCGCGCGTCGCGGGGATCGGTAGCGCGCGTGATGAGCCCGGCTTTTTCTAAGGCCGAGGCGTGGCGGGATACCACCGAGCGGTCTAAGCCGATAACGGTGGCGAGCTCTTTTGGGGTGGAGGGACCACAGCGGTCTAGGCCGCTGAGTACCAAATACGTAGATTCATTGATTTCTTCACCGAGCCCCTGGGTGAGGTAGGCGTACATGCGTCGGCGGAGGCTGCGCTGGGAAAGGAGTCCCAGTGCGTCGGCGACTTGTTTGCTTGGAGTGTCCATGCCAGCAGAATACATGCAGAGTACACGCGTGCCTATTGCACGCTAATTTTGGCGAGATGATCGCGGTGGAGAGTGGAGAGCGTATAAAACAACCGCGTTTGTCCATTTTTCGGCCCGATTTTTGGCGAAACGCGGTTGTTTTGGACAGCCTGACGCTCAGCCGTACCTCTATCTGCTGGGATGGGCACTTAAATCGCGCAAAAGAGCCTTCCGGTTTTCTAATACCGGTTCCCCGTGCATGCGCCTTAACTTTCTGGAACGCTAGGATAGGAAAGAATAGATCTAGTTAAGGAGTACAAAGCAATGGCTAAAGAAACTGCACGCGCCCTTGGGCACGAAGTAGACGTGGACCGCGAGAAGTTTACTTACCTGGCATCGACTGATGCCGAGGGCAACAAGATTGAATCCGGCAAGGTTGCTGCAGCGGGAGCCGGTGTCGCGGGAGCCGCAGCTGCTGCCGGTGCCGCTGCAGCGGCGAACGCGGATGAGCAGAACGATTCCGTAACCCAGAGTGATTACGAGCCGAAGAACCACGTCGTTACTGGTGCTGAGGAAGAACACGTCGCCGCCGCGTCCGAGCAACCGGACCTGCAGGAACAGCTGGATGAGGACAACGCGGACTATGAGCCCTCACAGCATGTGGTGGGCGAGGCCGAGGAAGAACACATCGGCACCGCACCAGAGCAGCCGCAAGAGGATGTGGCAGATGATGAGCGCGATGACTTCGATGACCTGAAGGATAAGGTCACCGAGGCCGGCAATGTCGTTGAAGAAGCCATCAACCGCGCTAAGGACTTCGTGGAAGACAAAGCACAGGAATACCAGGACGGATCCGGCAAGAAGGGCGGTTTCTTTAACCGCGTGAAAGACGTTGTGCGCGAAGCTCGCGATAACCTCGATGAGAAGCGCAAGTAGTTAACTACGTCTGGGCCGCTGCTTTTCCCGTAGAGGGAGAGGCGGCGGCCTTTGTGCTGCCGCGCTAGTCCAGCGCGTGCAGGTAGAACCGGCGGATAAGGATGCGGCGGGGGATATCGACAAGCGGGCGCAAGAAGGGGAGGAAGGGCTCGGAGGCGGCATCGATAAGCAGCAGCGTCCGCCCATCGCGCAAGCGCTCCAAGGTAAAGGTTTCCTCACCGCGCTCGAGGTGACCGGGCAAGGTGCCGTAGGTAAAGCCGCAGCGGCCATTATTGGCGAAGGTCTCGACCACGCGGCAGCGGAAATCGAACGGGCCAAGGCCCATGGTGACCTCGGCGCCTTCTTGTACGACCTGGTGGGTGGGGCGCACACGGAAAAGGCCGCTGCGCTGGATGCCCCAACGAAAGAGCCGGTGGGCTGCGGTATCGAAATCCGCGTCGATGACCCTGCTCATGTGCAGCTGCGGGAATCCGGCGGTATCGGAATAAGAAAGCGGCTCTGGCATCTTAAGTCTCAGCGCTAATCTGTGGGGAGCTCATGGGGTGAAGAATAGGGCATCGAAAAGTTTTTGGGTACGGATTAATAGTGTGATCACCCCCGAAACCTGAAAGAACGGTAACGGCTTGGAAACAGTCACAGGACTGAGCTGCTTTCACACGAGATTCATGTCAGGATTTAGCTAGCACGATCTTGACAACTGAAAGAAGGTACTTTGATGCTTCGCATTCCGCACCTAAAGAAAGTCCTGGTGGGCTCGGCTTTCGCTGGTGCGTTTTTCTTGGGTTCCCCTGCAGCAGGCGCCCAAGAATTGCCCCAACCGGATATTGACTCGGCAGGGTTAATCAACCAAGTGCGCGATGGCCTCGCGGACTTTGGCATTGAGACCCCAGAGGTGGATAAGCAGGTCGCCGATACCGTAGACTCCACGGTGCAGAACGCGCACGATACGGTGGCGAATAAGGTCCAGCAGGGGGCTCAGTATGCGGAGCCAGCCACGAACCCGAACCCGTTGGGGCTGCTGGAACAAGCCACCCAGGTAGAGCAAAAGCCACTGGGTAATAATCCCAACTACCAGTGGAAAAATGATGGATTTTCCAAGGTAGCCGCAGGCAAGCCCGATGCAGATTTTGTTCTGCACCGCGTGCCGGGGTCCTTGTTCGATGCCCCGCGCATTCCTGAGGAATCCGATGTTGCCATGAACCAAGGCAAGTCCCTCTATGGCCCTGGAACTCCCATCTACATCAATGGTGACACCATGTGCACCTTGAGCGTTGCCGGTCATGACGATGCTGGCCGCAAGGTGGGGCTGACCGCGGGGCACTGCGGCAATGAGGGCGATGCCATTATTTCGGCCGATTCCGATCACATTGGCCCGACGGGCACCATCGTGTCCAAGAACGACGAGCTAGATTATTCGGTTATCGAATTCGGCTCTAACGCAGAGGTCACCCGCACCTACAACGGGGTTACCGTTAACTCCCTGGGCGGGACCGTAAACCCGGGTGAGACCGTGTGCAAGCAGGGTGTTGCCACCGGAAAGACCTGCGGTATGACCTATCAGCAGGCACAAAGCATCCATGTCAACCAGGTCTGTGCAATGATGGGCGATTCCGGTGCGCCATTGCTCGCCGGTGACCGCCTCGTCGGTTCCATCTCCGGCGGCTTCCTGCCGGTGAACTTCCCGTGTCGCACCCCGCTGCAAGGTGCGGTTCACAACCCCACCGCCGCTACCAACATGGACACCGTGTTGGCGGATATGAACCGCCGCGGTGGCGTTGGCGCAGGGTTTACCCTGCCCGAAGCATAAGCGCGAAGCAGACAGCGCCCCGTTTAGCCTTGAGAGCCGCACGGGGCGCTTTTTCATGCGCAATTTCTATGGGCATATAACGCGCATGCGTCCCGTCAAAGTGGGGGAAGCGCAGGATAGCCTTGCCTGCGTAATCGCCATAAACTAAGGTGAGACTTACCTATTGTCCGTTTAGGAATAGTCAATATCTGCTGTGGCTAACGCTTCCGCAGCGAAATTTGAACCGAGGTTTCCCCATGCACCAAACCCATTCCACCCCACCAGAAACCGGTCCCATGCGCGCGGATCAGGCACCCACCGATGCCGTGGTGGAACTGTCCGTTGATTGCCTGCACAACGCGATCGAGACCCAACCGGCGCTGGCCGTGCGGCTGCGCGAGCTGGGCTTTCGGCCTGGTACCCGGGTGCAGATCGGCCGCACCGTCGCAGGTGGTGCGCGCGTGGTCAGCGTAGGTACGGCCCGCTATGCAGTGGATGCGCACACGCTGCGCCAACTCGAAGTCATTCCGGTGGAGGCATAAACGATGGCACATAATTCCACAGCCCCAGCAAGCTGCCACAGCACCTCTACCATGCGGATAGCGGCGGAAGGCACGCCGGTGCTCGCGCTGGTGGGCGCGCCCAACTCCGGAAAATCCACCCTCTTTAACGCATTGACCGGTGCGAAGGTCCAGACCGGTAACTGGCCGGGCACCTCCGTCGAGGTCAGCCGCGGGCTCTGGAACGCGCAGCCAGAGGCTTTCGACATCATCGACCTGCCCGGTGCCTATTCACTTGAGCCCATGAGCCCGGATGAGGCCTTTACCAAGCAGATGCTCATTGACTGCCCGGCAGACGAGCGCCCCGATGTCGTCGTGGTCCTCGTGGATGCAACGGCCCCAGCCCGTGGGCTCAATCTGGCGCTGCAAATCGCCGCCGAGCCCTACCGCGTGGTCATCGGCGTGACCAAGGAGGATATGGCCGAGCAGCAGGGCATTAGCATCGATACTGATGCGCTCTCCCGCGTTACCGGCATGCCAGTGGTCAGCGTCAATGGCCGCCGCCGGCGCAACCTCGACGGGTTGGAAACCACCGTGGCACAAGCCATGCGCGCCGAGCCAACCATCATCCGCCAGGATTCCGGCCTGGATCAGCGCTTTGCGGATCTCGATGCCGCCGAAAAGGCCGCGGTCCACCGCGTGGAGGTAGGCGAGACCCTCACTCAGCGCGTGGACCGCGTGGTGCTCCACCCGGTGGTGGGCCCGCTGTTCTTCCTCGCGGTGATGTGGGCGGTCTTTTTCATCACCACCACGGTGGCAGGGCCCATGCAAGATGGCCTCGAAGCCCTTGTCACCGGTCCGGTCTCGGACGCGGCCCGCGCCGGGCTCGAAGCCATTGGTCTGGATCACTGGCTGATTTCGGGCTTGCTTGTTGATGGCCTCATTGGCGGCGTCGGCATGGTGCTGACCTTCGCCCCGCTGCTGGCGCTGATGTTTCTGTGCTTAGCGGTGCTGGAGGATTCCGGCTACATGGCGCGCGCTGCGGTGGTCACCGATAGGGTCATGCGCTCGATTGGCCTGCCTGGCAAGGCCTTTATCCCCATCGTGGTGGGCTATGGCTGCAACGTGCCGGCGATTTCGGCCACGCGCGTGCTTGGCGATGTCCGCCACCGCATCCTTACCTGCCTGCTCATCCCGTTTACCTCGTGCTCGGCGCGGCTTATCGTCTTTATGATGCTGGCGCAGGTCTTTTTCCCAGAGCACGCCGGATCGGCCGTCTTTGGCATGTACGTCTTGTCCATCGCCCTGGTGGTGGCCGTGGGCCTAGCGCTGCGCAAAACGGTCTGGCGCGCCATGCCGTCCGAGGCGCTCGTTATTGACCTGCCTTCGTATCAGCTGCCCACGTTCAAGCTAACGCTCTCGGTCATGTGGGTGCGCTTGAAGGGATTTCTGCATACCGCGGGTGGCATCATCGTGGCCACGGTGGTGGTCATTTGGCTGCTCATGTCCATCCCAGTTACCGGTGGCCACTCCTTTGACGAGGAAGCCGTCCCGCCGGAGGACTCGGCGTATGGCGCGGTATCCAAGGCAATTTCCCCGGCGTTTGCGCCGGCCGGTTTCGATTCGTGGTCGCTCACCGGCCCGCTGGTAACGGGCTTCGTGGCGAAGGAAACATTGATTTCCACCTGGGCGCAGACCTACGCTGTCGATGACGTCACGGATGCGGATCCTGAGGAACAAGCCGAGTCTTCGCTGGCCGATCACATCCGCAGCGACTTCGACGCCGCCTCCGGTGGGCACGGGCTAGCCGCGGTATGGGCGTATATGGTCTTTCTCTTGGCCTATACCCCGTGTGTGGCCACGGTGGCCGCGCAGCGGCGTGAAATTGGCTGGAAGTGGACGCTCATCGGCTTTGCCCTGCAGCTCGTCACGGCTTGGGTCTTGGCTGTCGGAGTCTTCCAAGTGCTGAGGTTATTCCTATGAGCCCTACAGACAAGGTAAAAGAAGCGATCCGCGGCGGTTACTCCACGCCCGCGGATATCGCCCGCGCGACGGCTTTAGGACTGGGGACGGTGGAAGTAATCCTCTCCCACTTGGAGCACAGCGCGCAGCTCGTGCGCGAAGCGCTGTCCACGTGCCCCACGGGCGGTTGCGGAAGCTGCTCGCACAGTGACGGCTGCTCCGGCGCCGAGGGCGGGCGCCGTGAACCGGTCCTATTGAAGCTTTCGGCCCGCCCTTAATCCTGCAGCATCTGCAAAGCGGCCTTGTGCAGGCGGCCATTGGAGGCAATGGCTGATCCGCCGTGCGGGCCAGGATTGCCGGAAAGATCCGTAAACGTGCCGCCTGCCTCGGTCACCAGCAGGGAAGGGGCGGCGAGATCCCAGAGGGAGACCTCCGGCTCGGTGGCGATATCGACGGCGCCTTCTGCCACGAGGCAGTAGGACCAGAAATCGCCGTAGCCGCGCAGGCGCCACGTCTTATCCGTGAGGTTGAGGAATTTATCGCGCAACCCTCGCTCGGACCAGCCGGTCAACGAGCTCATGGCTAGGGAAGCATCCCCAAGTTTTTCGATCTGGGAGACGTGCAGGCGCTTTGGCTCGCCGCCAAAGACTCGGTAGGCACCGGCGCCCTTCGCCGCATACCAACGCCGGCGCAGGGCAGGCGCGGAGACCACGGAGACGACCGGCTCGCCGTCCTCTAACAAGGAAATAAGCGTGGCCCACACGGGCACGCCGCGCACGAAGTTCTTCGTGCCATCGATGGGATCGATGACCCACTGGCGGCCCTCGTAGCAGGCCTGGCCGCCGAATTCTTCGCCCAAAACCTCATCGCGCGGGCGGGAGCGTTTCAGCGAATCGCGGATATGCTTCTCGCAGTTGAGATCCGCATCCGAAACCGGGGTCAGGTCCGGCTTTTCCTTTACGGAGAGATCGGTGGCCTCGAAGCGGTGCATCGTGACCACATCGGCATGACCGGCTAACTCGAGCGCGAGACCTAAGTCTTCTTTGAACTTACCCACGGAGCCATTCCTCCATTTGTTGAACTACTTGTTTATTTCCGGCCAAGCACCACTCGACGCCACCGGCTTCTACCTTGCGGGCCGCACCACCGGCGGCCTCAATGAGAGCCTTGCCGGGGAACCAATCCCAATCTGCTACCGAGTGCTGCATCCAAGCGCCCCACGTACCTTCTGCCACGGAGGCCAAGTCCACCGAACCGGCACCAAGCATACGGACTGTAGCAAAGTTTTCGGTTACCCGCTGCCATGCAGCACGAATTTCTGGATCCGCGAGCGACGTGGGGTGCAGGTAGGACGAGAGCGAGATCTCCTCCGCGGGCTTATCTGCCAGCTTGGCGACGTCCTTGCCATCCAGCGAGGTGGGGTAGTCGCGCCCGCCAAACCAGGTATAGCCCATGGCGGGGCGGTGGACGGCGCCGAGGGCGACCCCAGAGGCATCGGTAAGCGCGAGCGCTGAGCACCAATAATCGGAGCCGGAGGTGAAATTATAGGTGCCATCGACCGGATCGATGACCCAATTGCGCCCGGACTGGGACTCGCGGGCGGTGCCTTCTTCCCCCACCAAGCCGTCCTCGGGGCGCACGGCCTCTAGCACGCCGGCGACGAAGCGCTCGGCGGCGCGGTCAGCATCCGTGACCACATCAGAAATAGAGGTTTTCTGCTCAACCGAGACGCCAATCTCGCGCAAGCGCCAAGCCAAGCGTCCGGCGTTATACACAAGCGCCTGCGCCAAATGGGCATCCCCATCGTCTGCATGCGCGACAATAAACGTTTTGATGACCGCATCGATCATCTCCTGCAAGCTTGGCTTTTGATCCATGCACACCATTGTCACCCTAAATCCAACCAATGGCTAATTCTGTGGGGTAGGTGGGTAAGATTGGGCCCTATGCGTCCCGAAGTAATCACACGGCTCAAGCAATTGGACACCACCCTGACCACTATTGAAAAGGTCATGGATCCGGAAGCCTTGGCTGCGCGCATTCGGGAATTAGAAGCCCAAGCTGGGGATCCCTCGCTGTGGGATGACCCCGAGCACGCACAGAAGGTCACCTCTGAGCTATCAAGCGCGCTAGCAAAGGTCCGCAAACTGGAGTCTTTGCGCGGGCGCTTAGATGATATGCCGGTGATGTACGAGCTCGCGGAGGAAGAAGGCACCGTCTCCGTTGCCGATGAAGACCTCGCTGAGCTGGAAAGCGCCATCGAATCCCTCGAGGTAACCACCATGCTCTCCGGGGAATATGACCCGCGCGAGGCCGTGATCAATATTCGCTCCGGCGCCGGCGGGGTAGACGCTGCCGATTGGGCGGAGATGCTCATGCGCATGTACACCCGCTGGGCTGGAAAGCACGACCATAAGGTGGATATTTACGATATTTCCTATGCCGAAGAAGCGGGCATTAAATCCGCCACCTTTGTAGTGCATGGGGAATACATGTACGGCCAACTTTCCGTGGAACAGGGCGCGCACCGCCTCGTGCGCCTTTCGCCCTTTGATAACCAGGGCCGGCGCCAAACCTCCTTTGCAGAGGTTGAGGTCCTTCCCGTAGTGGAGCAAACGGACCACATCGACGTGCCAGATAACGAGGTGCGCGTGGATGTGTACCGTTCCTCTGGCCCCGGTGGACAGTCAGTCAACACCACCGATTCCGCGGTGCGCCTGACCCATATCCCCACCGGCATCGTGGTCACCTGCCAGAACGAGAAGTCACAGATCCAAAATAAGGCCTCTGCCATGCGGGTTTTGCAGGCGAAGCTCTTGGAACGCAAGCGCCAAGAAGAGCGGGCGGAGCTCGATGCGCTCGGCGCCGGCGGAAATGCGTCTTGGGGCAACCAGATGCGCTCTTATGTTTTGCACCCGTACCAAATGGTTAAAGACCTGCGCACCAATTTTGAAATAGGCGATCCCTCCAAGGTGCTCGATGGGGACATCGATGGTTTCTTGGAAGCCGGCATCCGGTGGCGCATGCAACAAGAGCGCGGCGAGGATTAACCTCAACCGCGCTCTGTAGGCTTAAGCCGGGTAGTGCATCGGGGCGCCCGGCCCGAGTGGGATACCCAGCAGGTACCACACGATAAAGAAGATAAACCAGCCAACGATCATGGCGATGGAATACGGCAGCGCCAGCGACATCAGCGTGCCAACGCCCGCCGGCTTGTAGTAGCGCTGCAGGAAGGTCAGTGCGAGGGCGAAGTACGGTGACATCGGGGTGATGATATTTGTCGGCGAGTCACCGATACGGAAGAGCATCTGGGAGACCTCAGGCGAGATGCCCACATACATCATCATCGGGACGATCACCGGCGCCATCAGTGCCCACTGCGCGGAACCTGAGGTAATGAACAGGTTGAGAACTGCCACCATGGCCACGAGTGCGGCGAACATCAAGATGGGCGGCAGCGACCATGCCTGCAGCAGCTCAGAACCCTTAATCGCTGTCCACACGCCGAGGTTGGACCACTGGAACCAGGCCAAGAACTGGGCGACGGCGAAGAAGAGCACCAGCATGGGAACCAAGGTCTTAATGCCTTTAGCCATGAAATCTGGCACGTCCGAGGCGGACTTTAGCGTGCCGGCGTAGATGCCGTAGACGATGCCGCAGACCAAAAAGGCCAGGGCAATGGGAACCGCAATCGCGCTAATCAGCGGCGATTCCATAAAGCTATCTTCTTGGCTAGCGAGCGGGGAGCCCGGGATGAAGAGCAGGGCGAAGAATCCCGCGAGGAAGATAAGTAGCGCGATACCAGAGGCGGCCAAGCCCTTTTGCTCCTCCGGCTTTACCCGCAGCTCGTCTTCTTCTTCCTCGAAATCAACGTCGCTTTCCTCGCCGTCCTCGTCTGCGTCGTTATCGGCACTGGCGGCCTGGGAGAAGGAGACTTCCTCGTAATTAATCTTGTCGTGGTTGACCAGATCGCGGGCCTTTTTCACCATGAACCATTCCGTAACGGCGGTGATGATAAGGGACAGCACGATGGCGGATGGGATGACAAAGAAGATATTGGCCAGCGGGCTGACTTCATAAGCCTCATCCACAAACTGCGCGGCAGGAGTGGAGATACCAGCCAGCAGGAGGTCAGTAATGTTCAGGATGAGCGAGGCGTTGAAGCCTGCCGAGGACGCCGCAAAGGCCACCATGGCACCCACGATGGGGGAGCGGCCCACCGAGTGGAAGGCCATCGCGCCCAGCGGGATGAGGATGACATAAATGGCATCGGAGGCCACGGAACCAGTCACGCCGGCCAGCGCGACGATGAAGGTAAGGAACTTTGGGCTGACCTTGGTCACCATGGCGCGCACGAGTGCGGACAAGAGCCCAGACTGCTCGGCTACGGCCACACCCAGCATCACGGCAAGGATGACGCCCAATGGTGGGAAGCTCGTGAAATTTTCCACCGCATCCGTGACCATGCGCGAGATATTTTCGGTGGTCAGGAGGGATTCAACCTCGATGGTATCGCCGGATTTGGGATCCTCGGCGCTCATGCCAATCAGATGGGCAATCCAAGAGGTAATGGCGACGATTATCGCGAGGATGACGAAGAGCCAGAAAGGATCGGGGAGTTTATTGCCGATCTTTTCTACGGTGCCTAAAAAGCCGCTAGCTTTCTCCGGTTTTTCTTTGGTTTTAGTCTCGGCCATAGTATCGGCACTTTCTGTCGATCGGGTCGGGCATCATTGCGCACCAGATTTTGTGTTCTAGAATACACTACTAAATAGCGTTCACAGGTTGCTGTCAACTTTGGTTGCTACAGTGGCGGGGTGATTACTTTCAATAACGTGACTAAGGTGTATTCCGCCCAGTCCCGCCCCGCGCTCGATGGGGTGTCTTTTGAGATTGCGGACGGTGAGTTTGCCTTCCTCATCGGCCCTTCAGGGTCCGGAAAGTCCACCTTTCTAGAGCTCATGGTGCGCTATAGCAATGTGACCTCAGGCGATATTTACTTCGGCGATTTTCACGTCAACGAGCTAAGCGGCAAGGATATCAACGCCCTGCGCCAATCCATTGGTTACGTATTCCAGGATTTTCGCCTGCTGCCCAAGCTGAACGTGTACCAGAATGTGGCGTTTGCCCTGGAGGTCATCGGCAAGAGCAAACGCCGCATCTCCACCGCGGTGCCGCAGGTACTGGAGATGGTGGGCCTAGAAAACCGTCATCACGCGATGCCACACGAGCTTTCCGGCGGTGAGCAGCAGCGCGTGGCCATCGCACGCGCCTTGGTTAATCGCCCGAAGCTGCTGCTTGCCGATGAACCCACGGGCAACCTCGATCCCGCCACCGCCGACGGGATCATGGACTTGCTGCTGCGAATCAACAAGCGCGGCACCACCGTGGTGATGTCCACGCACAATTCTCGCGCCGTGGATAAGGCGCACAAGCGCGTGCTGGAATTGCGCGAGGGCACGCTCGTTCGCGATGAACACAATGCCGCCTATTCGGCGCAGGAGGAGCAGGCATGAAGCTAGGATTCATCTTCCGCGAGGCCAGCAAGGGCTTGGGTCGCAACCTGACGATGACCATCGCGATGATCATTACCACGGCCATTTCTGTCGGCGCCGTGGTTGCCGGCATTATGGTCACCAACCTCACCAAGGATACGAAGGAAATCTACTTGGACCGAGTGGAGGTTATGGTGCAGCTCAACGAGGATATTTCCGCCACGGATCCAAACTGCACCACTCCTGCCTGCGCGGATTTAAAGGAACAGCTGGAATCCGATAGTTCTGTAGAGTCCGTGGAATTTCGCAACCGGGAGGCCTCCTACGAGCGCTTCCGCGAGCTATTCCAGGACACCGACCCGGTGATGGTGGAACAAACCTCGCCGGATGCGCTTCCCGCAGCGTTGCACGTGCGCCTCGTTGACCCGGAGGAAGCCTCCGCCATCGATGCCGTGCGGGATAACCCGGCGGTAGAAGAGGTCGTGGATCAGCAAGAGGAGGTGCGTGAAGCGGCAAGCAACCTCGATTCCATCCGCGCCGCCACCTTCATCGTGGCCATCGTGATGTCCATTGCAGCTATCTTCTTGGTGGCCAATATGGTGCAAATCGCCGCCTTCCACCGCACCCGTGAGACCGAAATCATGCGCATGGTGGGCGCCTCGCGCTGGATGACGCAGGCGCCATTCGTGGTAGAAGCCGTGCTCGCCTCCCTTATCGGTGTGGTCCTTGGCGGCGCTGGGCTGCTCGTGGCGAAATCCCAAGTGATCGATCCTGCGCTAAAGGGCCTGTATGAATCGCAGTTGCTGGCACCGATGAAGTCCAGCGATCTGTGGATTGCACTGCCGCTGGTGGGGCTGCTCGCTTTGGCGGTTACCGCTGCCACCGCGCAGATTACCCTGCGTTCTTATGTCCGCCGCTAAGCCGTTTGCCGGGTGCGGTAAACGAGCAGTACACTGAGGCAATTATGGCTAAAAAGGGCAAGAAGAATAAGAAGGCGGCTTCCGGGGACGCTACGCTTGCGACCAACCGCCGGGCCCGGCACGACTATAAGATCCTCGAAGAATTCGAGTGTGGCATCGTCCTGCTCGGCACGGAGATCAAATCCCTCCGGGAGGGCAAAATCTCGCTCAATGATGCCTTCGCCACCATTGATAATGGCGAGGTGTACCTGCGGAATTTACACATTCCGGAGTATTCGATGGGGTCCTGGACCAACCACAGCCCGCGGCGCACCCGCAAGCTCTTGCTACACCGCAGGGAGATCGACAAGCTTTACGGGCAGGTGCGCAATGGCAATAAAACCCTGGTGCCGCTCAAGGTGTACCTCAAAAATGGGTACGCGAAGTTGTCGCTGGCGCTCGCGCAAGGTAAGCAGGATTATGACAAGCGCGAAGACATCAAGCGGCGCGACCAGAACCGCGAAATCACCCGCGAGCTCGGCCGCCGCGTGAAGGGGATTAATGCTTAAAACGGTAAAGGTTCACGATGCTGTCAAGGGTGAAGACTCCATTTCCGGGACGGGCGTTTTGGTAGACCGCCTGTGGCCGCGGGGCATCGCCAAGGCGGACCTGGACTATGACAAGTGGTTCAAGGACGTGGCCCCCAGCCCCGAGCTGCGCAAGTGGTGGAGCCATGACGCGGATTCCTTCGAGGAGTTTTCGCGCCGCTACCGCGCCGAGCTCGATGATCGCGAATCCGAAGAGCTCACCCAGTTGCTCTCCTTGGCAAAAGAGGGGGACCTGACGCTGCTCTTTGGCGCCGCCGACCGCAAGATTAACCACGCGGTGGTCTTAAAAGAGTGGCTGGAAGAGCACTTGGAGAAATAGAAGCGTCTGCGGTAGTGTTAGAACAACCGTAGGGAATGAAGCACTATCCCGTCCCTACAGTGCTATGGGGTTGATTTGGTTTCGACTTCGTACACTGCGCCAGGGGAAGCGTGCCGGTGAAGGCTAACGACCACCGTTTGAGCGTCGTAGCAAACAAATAAACGCAGAGAAGAACTCTCAGCGTGACTACGCCCTCGCTGCCTAATTACAGCGACGCGTGTCTGTCAGCCTAGGTTTCGTTCCTGACCTAGAACCTGGCATCGACTAAGGAACTTGCCGTCTGGCTGTGTCATCAGGGCCAGATGGGACTCTTACTGGTGACTGGGCCCATCATCCGGTACGAGTTCGCCCGAACCGGAGGGCCGAGCAGAGATCATGTGCGAACTGCGCACGGAGAAGCCCTGGCAAGGTGACGAAGGACCCGGGTTCAAGTCCCGGCAACTCCACCGAGAGCCCCTCACCTGCATTTGCAGGTGAGGGGCTATTTTTATTCCGTATCAGTCATCGTGACTACTTGATCGGGGTACCAGATGAAAAACTTGTTAAACTGGGTTAAACGACAAAACGTGTTGTTTTTCGGCGTGTCGAGTTAAACGACATTTTGTGTTGGTGGGGGTAGGGGTTT
>NZ_JBEHFT010000034.1:0-21213 GCF_040225455.1 Corynebacterium sp. KPL2838
AAACAACACGTTTTGTCGTTTAACCCTCGCGGGGAGGGCCCGCTCGGAGGAAATGGTGGTGGAGATATAAAAAATCCTCGAGCTGCCCTCACCCGTAGTGAAAGCTGCCCGAGGATTGACTGCTGCGGTCGTGCTTAAGCAGTAGCTTCTGCAGCAACCTCTTCAGCCGGGATGATGTTGACCATCCGGCGGCCGCGCTTGATGCCGAACTTCACGGAGCCAGCAGCAAGTGCGAACAAGGTGTCATCGCCGCCGCGACCAACGTTCTCACCTGGGTGGAACTTGGTGCCGCGCTGACGCACGATGATCTCGCCGGCGTTAACCTGCTGACCACCGAAGCGCTTGACGCCGAGGCGCTTGGACTCGGAATCGCGACCGTTGCTGGAGCTGGAAGCACCCTTCTTGTGTGCCATGTCGTTTCCCTCCTTCGGGGATGATTTGCAGCCCGGTTAAGGCTTACTTGATACCGGTGATCTTCAAGGTGGTCTGAGGCTGGCGGTGACCCAAACGCCTCTTGTAACCAGTCTTGTTCTTGTACTTCAGGATATCAATCTTTGGACCTTTACCCTGTTCAACGATTTCCGCAGCAACGGAAACCTTCTCCAAGTCGGAAGCCTTGGACTTCACAGCGGCGCCATCGACGAGCAGAACCGGGGTGAGAGCCACGGCAGAGCCTGGCTCACCCTCGATCTTCTCGACCTTGACGAGGTCACCTTCAGCAACCTTGTACTGCTTGCCGCCGGTCTTGACGATCGCGTACATAGAGGGTTACCCCTTATCTAAACTCGCTCGGACACGGCATCCAGGCCGTTATCCGAATGGACACTTACATATTGCGTTCAGACCCCGCGCGAACATGTCCGCAATCACCGGGCGGCAATTGTGGGCTGATCCAGCGCCGAGAGTTCTAAACAGCGACTGTCAAAGACTACCCCGCCGCGGGTACAAAATACAAACCACGCACTTCGCACCCGCGTGGCGATGCCCTAGGAAGTAGCTCGCCGTGCTACGCGGCGCCGCCGCCGGCCCGCGTCCTTAGCACCAGTCTGCGGGGTCTCCGGCGCGTTAGTGGACGCCTTTTCCCCAGTACGTTCCTGCCGCGCGGCCGCTGCCGGCGCCCCGGTCTTTTTCACCGCGCGCTTCTTCCCGCGGCGAATGACCTTGGTTTCAGTCTGCGGAGCACTAGCCTTCTGGGAATCCTTCTCCCCTTGAACAGGTGTAGCCGTTGGGCCACCCGCATTGTGCGAGGTGGCCTTATCCCTCGGGTTCGTACGCACCACCCGGCGCTTGCCGCGACGGCCTCCCTGTACCGAGGATTTATTCTTCCCGCCACTGATATTCTCGTGACGCTGCTCCGCAGTTCGCGAGGTGTCCCCGCGCTTGTCGTCCTGCTTTACATCCTGCGCGTTTGCCCGGTGCGAGGCCCGCACATTTGCCCGGCGGGAATTTGGCTGGGTGCGAACGCTGCGACGCCGACCACGCCCGCGTGACTTGCTGCGAGGCTTTTGCTGCTCGGCGTCCTGCTGTGCCGCACCGTCACCGCGTGACTTCTCGGCGGAACCCGTGGATTCCTCTTTTTGTGGCTGGGCAAAAGCCTCTGGGCGCGGGCGATTATCGGAACGCGAATTTCCGCGCGTGCGCCGCTTCCGGCGCGGAGAAGCCTCAAACTCGGCTACTGCCTCCTCGTAGGTCTTCTCCGGGGCATCGGTAGCTACCGCCTTCTTCTCTTCAGCCGCCTGCTGGCGCTGTTTCTGCTGCTCCTGCACGCGGCGGGAAGCGGGCGAGGTCCGCGTTGCCCGGCGCGGCTTCTTGCCCCGCTGGGTGCGCTTCTTCTCCTTCGCCGGTGATTCTTGGCCATCGGGCACATAGGAATTAAATTCCTGTACCTCATCGCTTTCGGCGGCGTTTTCTGCCGCAGCATAGGCGATGGCCTCGATTTCAGAGACCTCGGACTTCTTCTGCACTCGGCGGCGCTTCTTCTGCTTGCCCTCGCTGCGGCCTCGGTCGTCGCGGTGTCCGCGGGCGTTATCGGCGCGCTTCTGGGACTCCTTCTGCTCGGAGTCGCCGGTCTCATCGTCTACGACAACATTGGCCACCAGCTCCTCCAGAGACGGTGACTGCTCGTCCTCGTTGCCGTAGAGCGGTGCGTCCGTCTTCTGGTACTTCTGCGGCTGGGACGTGGCATTCCTGCGGCCCTTGCGGCCCTTCTGCCCCTTCTTCTCCGCGCGCTCGTCCTCATCGTCGTGCTCGTGCATGACCACGGCAGCCGGATGCTGCTGGGGATCGTGCTCAGGCTTCTTGTGAGCCTTGGAGGAACCGTGCGAGTGGTGGCCGGAGTGGTTGTCTTCTGCTTCATCGACCGGGTACTCGTGGATGATGATGCCGCGGCCATGGCAGTGCTCACACTCGGTAGAAAAGGTCTCTACCAGGCCGGTGCCTAAACGCTTGCGCGTCATTTGCACCAAGCCCAGGGAAGTAACCTCGGATACCTGGTGGCGCGTGCGGTCGCGTCCCAAGGCCTCCTTCAGGCGGCGCAACACCAAGTCCTGGTTTTCCGGCAGCACCATGTCAATAAAGTCCACCACAATCATGCCGCCCAAATCGCGCAGGCGCATTTGGCGCACGATTTCCTCGGCCGCCTCCAGGTTATTGCGGGTCACGGTCTCTTCAAGGTTGCCGCCGGAGCCGGTGAACTTGCCGGTGTTGACGTCGATGACGGTCATGGCCTCGGTACGATCGATGACCAAGGTGCCGCCAGATGGCAGCCATACCTTGCGCGAGAGCGCCTTATGCAGCTGCTCATCAATGCGGTAGGCGGCAAAGGCATCCTGGCCGCCGTGGTCCTTGGGCTTATAGCGCACCACGCGGTCTGCAAGGTCCGGGGCCATGGATTCCACGTAGGCATTGACCGTATTAAAGGAACGCTTCCCGTCCACGATCAGGCGATGGAAGTCTTCGTTGAAGAGATCCCGGACGACCTTGATGAGCATATTCGGCTCTTCATAGAGCGTGACCGGCTTAGCACCCTTGGAGGATTTTTCCTTCTTAGCTTGGGTGGAAATATCTTCCCACCGGTTATGCAGGCGCTGCACATCTGCTGCAATGGCCTCCTCGGGAACGTTTTCGGCAGCGGTACGGATGATGGCGCCGCCATCGCCTGGCACCACGCGGCCCAAGATGTCCTTTAAGCGCTTGCGCTCCGGTGCCGGCAGCTTGCGCGAAATTCCAGCACTGCGGCCGCCTGGTACGTAGACGAGGTAGCGCCCGGCCAAGGAAATCCGGGTGGTCAGGCGCGCACCCTTGTGGCCAATCGGGTCCTTTGCCACCTGCACCAAGATTTGATCGCCGGATTTCAGGGTATTTTCAACCTTGCGGGACCGCCCGTGCAATTTGGTCTTGCGCCAGTCAATCTCGCCAGCATAAAGCACACCATTGCGGCCCTGGCCGATGTCCACGAATGCCGCCTCCATGGATGGCAAGACGTTTTGCACGCGGCCTAAGTAAATATTGCCAATGAGGGAGGCTTGGGCCTCGGTGGTAACGAAGTGCTCGACCAAGAGGTCATCTTCAAGCACGCCCACCTGCGTGACGATGCCCGCGCCGTCCTCGCGCTGCTTATCGCGCACCACCATGGTGCGTTCCACGGCCTCGCGCCGCGCCAAAAATTCCGCCTGGGACACGATGTGCTGGCGCTCGCGGCCCTTTTCGCGCAATTCTGCGCGGCGGCGCTTCTGTGCCTCGATGCGGGTGGAGCCACGGATGGCCTTGGGCTCATCGATAAGCTCCGGCTCCTTATCCGCCACATCCTTCTTGGCGTTCTCGTGCACGCCGCGCCCACGGGAGGTACCGCGGCGACCGCGTCGGCGCTTGTCAGAGCCCCCGCGCGCTGCCTTATTGCCTGCCTCGGCCTCGTCGGCCTCGGCGTCTTCGGCAGGATCCGCCGCATCTGCTGCTTCAGCGATCGCCGCCATGTCCGCGGCCTCGTCCCCGCCAAGCTCCGCAGTTTCCTGTTGCTGCGGTGGCATAAACAGCGGCGCGAAGTCATACGCGGCGGAATCTTCGTCCGTCTCCGCGCGCGGGACTATGCGCGGTGCATAGTAATCATCGTCGAAGTCCTCGCCGGCCTCTGCCAGCACCTCATGCAGCTTGGCCGGATCCACGGTCCCAGTCGCTTCGCCAGCTCCGGCAGCGGCAGCGTCGGTGGCATTAGCATCGGCATCATCTTCAGCGCGCGCGGGCGCGTTCGACGGCTCAGGATCCGGCAGACGATCCGGCGCCTGCTTTACATCCGGCAGTGCGCTTTTTACCAGCGAAGCATCGACTTTTTCCACAATCTGGGAGATTTCATTGTCCACGTTCTTGCGCACGCGGTAGCGCAGGTTCTTTTCTCCTTCCCCATCGGCAGCAGTGCTTTCAGCCGGAGCGCTATCTCCCACCGCGGCATCGGCCCGCGCCGGTTCCTTCTTTGCCGCGGGTGCGGACTTCTTCGTGGCCTTGCGGGCGCGCCGAGCCCGCTTGGTGGTTTTGGCCTTGACCTCGGGCTTTGCGTCCTCTGGGTTCTCGTCCGCGGCTGCCGACTGTCCCGCCTCCGCAGCGCCGGCGTGGCGCGCCAAAGCCGCAAAGAGGTCGCCGGCTTCCGCGCGGGTAATGGAGCTCTGCGCGGTCTTGTTCAGACCCATGTCCTTAAGCTGCGCCACCAGCTGGCGTGATGATAGGCCGAGCTTTTTGGCCATGGCATATACGCGAGTTTTATCTTTTAGCTCGCTCGGGTCTATCCGCTGGGCCAAAGCCGCAGCTGCCTGTAGGTTTTCAGTTGTTTCTTGAGAGTTCTGTGCCGCCATCAGTTGGGCTTACTCCTGTACTTCGATTGTATGGTGCGCCGGCTATTCGGGCGCAGGCACAGCCCAAAGAGGAACTGTGCCGCTGCCGCACGAAAAGCCACAATAAACGCACTGCGTTAAAGCTTGTGGGGTTATGAAGTTATGCGCGCGCTGCGCGTGAGTTCCATTGTGTCACAGAATCTCGGCGGGGCGAGCAGGCTGTGGGCGATGATACGTTTGAACTTATGGCAGAACTGGCACCACGTCCCGCCCGAACATTATCGCAGTACCGGCAGCGTAATGAGATTACGCCGAAAGAGGCGTGCTTATTCGGCGTTCCGGCCGGTTTTGCCCTCGGGTTTGCCCAAACGGAGGCCAGCTACATGCTGATGGGCGCCGGCGTTTTTGCGGTCTTCGCGGTCATTGGATTGGTGCACCTCATCCGCCATTATCCCCGCTCTATTGGGGCTAGCCAGGATGTCTACCTCGAGGGCGATTACCCCGCCATTGCTTATTGGGCGCCAGTGATACCACTTGCTCTACCGCTGGCCATGGCCCCGCTGTCCGCGGCTGGCTGGTTGCCAAACATCTCGCTGGCCCCGCCCGTGGAAGGCATCTTAACCGGAGCGGTGTCGGCGTTCGCACTCCCGCTGGGCTTGTGGGCCATGCTTTCCCAGTCCTTTCGCATTGGCCGCCGCCGCATGCAGCGCATCGTGGCTGAAGATCCCTTAGAGGGGGTCACGGATAGTGCAATGCAGCTTGCCGATGCCCACCTCGATATCCTCACCGCCCTCGTCACCGCTGGGGCCGTCCAGGGCAATACGACTACCACTAAGGCCTTGTCCCGCCTGATGCAGGTGGAGCTAGATACCCTGCCGGATGCGCTCCAGGAACTAAAAAAGCATGGGCTAGTGAAGGTAGAAAATATTGGGCTGCGCTCGAAAGTAGAAAGCTGGCGCATCACCCGCTCCCCTACTGGAGTGCGGTGCCTGTATCAACTTGGCAGACGCTAATTCGGCAGACTCCGGTCTCCAGGAAATAACTTGGGACCAATCCAGAGCATTACGTATACCAGGCCAACCAAAACCGGAATTTCAACAAGAGGTCCAATGGTACCGGCCAACGCTTGAGCAGAGGTGGCACCAAAGGTACCGATGGACACCGCGATGGCTAACTCAAAATTATTTCCCGCTGCGGTAAAGGCCACTGAGGCAGACTGTGCATAATTCATTCCGGCAACTTTAGCTACGCCCAAAGCCAGAAAGAACATCCCGACAAAGTACAACATCAGAGGCACCGCTACCCTAACCACTGCTACCGGCTGCTCCACGAGCTGTTCTCCCTGCAGGGAGAACAGTAAGACGATTGTATACAGCAAACCGATCATTGCCAAAGGAGACACCGCAGGAAGGTAACGGTTTTCGAACCACTCACGTCCTTTAGTTTTCTCTGCCCATACTCGGGAGATAACCCCGAGCAAAAGCGGGATGCCTAAGAATACGAGCACTGAAGTAACAATGGACCAGAAAGAGAATTCGACAGAGGTGGTATCAAGACCCAGCCATCCCGGCAGTATCTGCAGGTAGAACCAACCCAGGACACCGAACATCGCAACTTGGAAGACGGAGTTGATTGCTACTAATACTGCCGTGGCTTCTCGGTCACCGCAGGATAGGTCTGACCACACCAAGACCATGGCGATGCAGCGGGCAAGGCCGACAATGATAAGACCCGTGCGCAGCTCGGGTTGATCCGCCAAGAATAGCCAGGCCAGTGCGAACATGAATGCTGGCCCCACAAGCCAATTCAAAACGATTGACACGGTCATCAGCCGTCTGTCAGTGGCAATCTCCCGGGTCTTTTCATAGCGCACTTTAGCAAGCGGTGGATACATCATCACCAGCAGCCCTAAAGCGATTGGGAGGGAAATACCTCCAACCTCCCAAGCTGAGAGTGCCTTTCCAATGCCTGGAAGAAAATGACCTATAAGCAGGCCAAGAATCATAGCTATGATGATCCACACGGGAAGAAAACGATCGAGAAAAGCCAAACGCGGCTGCTGTGATGTAGCCATACCCATCTCCTTTATTGACCCAATTCGCACTGTACCGTGCAGCACTGTAACCATTCATATCGATAGATGTCAATATGAAAGGGTGTGTCAAACGCCCATATACTAAAGGCATGGTTTCTTCGCACGGCACGACCAAAAATCCTCACATCAACGAATGTTGTTCACTCAGCAACGGCCCCCTAGACCAGGCCGATTCCGTGCATCTTGCCCAGCAATTCAAGGTACTTGCAGATCCTGCTCGACTTCGCCTTTTGTCTATATTGTGCGATGAAGGCTGTGGCCCGATGAGCGTCTCCGAACTGACCCCATTATCCGGTCTTAGCCAACCGACGGTGTCTCATCATCTTGCAAAATTGCGAGATGCTGGCCTCTTAGCCAAACGGCAAACTGGCCGCACCGTCACCCATGAAGTGCAAAAACAAGCTTTCACCACACTGTGCAAGTTACTCTCCTTCGATTAAAGAGCCACTAACTAAAAACCTTGAGCTAATATGCCCGCAATTCTGTGAGCCAATCAACGTTTTTAGACCCTTAATAAGTCCCTTTATAAAGGAAAAGGCCCGAGCTTAACGCTCGGGCTTCCTTGAAAACTAGGTAGGTTCAGTGCTTAGAGATTCGGGAACCAAATTCCGATTTCTCGCTCGGCGGACTCTGGGGAGTCGGAGCCGTGAACGATGTTCTCGCCCACGCTGAGTGCGAAGTCACCGCGGATGGAACCCGGCGCAGCCTTGGAAACGGGGTCGGTGCCACCGGCCAGCTGACGCCATGCCTCGATGGCGCGCTCGCCTTCAACGACGCCAGCAATCAACGGTGCGGAGGTGATGAAGTCCACGAGCTCGCCAAAGAATGGCTTGTCCTTGTGCTCTTCGTAGTGCTTTTCTGCGGTCTCGCGGTCAGCCACGCGCAGGTCCAACTCGGCCAGCTTGAGGCCCTTGCGCTCGATGCGGGCGATGATCTCGCCCACGTGGCCGTTCTTTACGCCGTCCGGCTTAATGAGGATCAATGTACGTTCAGTCATGCCCCATACTGTACCGAATACCCACAACTCGTCCACGACCGAGGGCCATAAGCGGGGGCAGCGTAGTGGGCGGCATTTAATAAGCATTAAGTAAGCTGCTGGACTATCTCCGTCGCGCGCTCGTGCGAGGTCCCCCTAAACCACAGGCGCACCTGGTTAACCGCCGTGCCGAACTGGCCGTTGCCTAGCAAACGCTTAATCTCTGCGCACTGCTTTTTATCTAAATCATCAAGGGTGGCTTCTTCTGCCCGCTGAAAATTAGCGCGCAGGGCCAGGGCCAAAAATACGGCGGCAATGATGAGCGCTACTAGCGGCAGCCACGGCGTTCCCGTGGCCGCGCGGGCAACGACCGCGGCAATGCAGGCCAAGGCCGCGAGGACGAGATAGACGGTGCGCATGGCCCCTACTTCTGGTTGAGGTGCTGGGTAGTTAAGTAACCGCGCTTCATGCGGGCGATTAAGTTACTGCGCAAATACGCCGCGAGCAGCCACTCCATGCCAAAGATGATGAAGATCGCGGCGATGGACCAGTGCGCCATAAAACCTAGGATAAGGCCCAATAGCTGCGCCCAGACGATGACGGTGAGCGCCCACTTCTTATTCATAAACGCGATCATGCCCACGTGGAATATCAGGGCGCCTATGACCAGGCCGTAATTAAACGGCGTCCACAGCGTTCCGTCATACAGCTTGTACAACAGCGGCAGGGCCAAAACGAGGGTGATCGACTCCATGATGAGCGAGCTGGCGATGACCATGCCATTAAAGCTCTTAAGGGGATCCTTGACGGGGTCTTGCCCCAAACCCAATGGGCCGATTTCATTATCCTCGACTTCGTCGCCGCGGCGCGGCGGACGAGGCGGGCGGGACCTAGGATTGGGGCTAGTCATGCGGGCTCCTTTCCAAACATCGCGCGGGCTTCGCCGGCGGTAACCACCGAACCGGTAATGACAATACCGGAGCCGGATTGCACCTCAGATTCCTCCGCCAGCTCCACGGCTTGCGCGTAGGCACCGGGCAGATCATCGGCCACATAGACGCGCTCTTCGCCATAAATATCGCGGGCCGTTTCCGCCAATTCATAGGCATCGATCGCGCGCGGCGAGGAGTTCTGGGAGATTACCACCTCGCTCAAGTACGGCTCCAGCGCGGCGAGGATGCCTTGGGCATCCTTATCGCCAAAGATGGAGAGCACGCCGATGAGCCGCGCAAAATCGAAATCGCGGTCGAGCGCCGCGCCAAGCGCCTTGGCGCCGTGGGGATTGTGGGCGGCATCGATAAACGTCGTGGGCGAGGTGCGCACTCGCTCGAGGCGGCCGGGCGAAATCGTCTTGGCAAAACCGTTGCGCACGGAGGCAATATCCAGAGGATGCCCGGAAGAGGCACCGAAGAAGGCTTCGACCGCTGCAAGGGCAACGGCCGCATTCTTGGCCTGGTGCTCGCCGTGCAACGGCAAGAAAATATCCTCGTACATGCCGCCGAGGCCCTGGATATTAACCTGCTGGCCACCGACCGCAATGCGGGATTCTAAGGCCGCGAATTCCGCTCCGGAGCGGGCCACGCCGGCATCCATATCCACCGCGCGCTGCAGGATGACCTGCATGGCCTCAGGGTCTTGCTCGGCGATGATGGCGATGTTTTCGTTCGGGGTCAGCGGGTCTTCGGCATCGGCGCGGCGCTTGATGATGCCCGCCTTCTCCCCCGCAATCTCCCGAATATCGCTGCCCAGGTAATCCGTGTGGTCTAGGCCAACCGGGGTAATCACGGAGACGTCCGCATTGACCACGTTCGTGGCATCCCACAGCCCGCCGAGGCCGACCTCGACGACGGCGACGTCAACGGGGGCATCGGCAAACGCTGCATAGGACAAGCCTACCAAGACCTCGAACTTGGACATGGGAACGTCTGAGCGCGCATCCACCATCTCCACATACGGCTTGATTTCGTGCCACAGGCGCACGTAGTCGCGCGGGTGGATGGGCCGACCATCGATGCCGATGCGCTCGGTGACCCGCTGCAGGTGCGGGCTGGTGACCAGGCCCACGCGGCGGTGGAAGGAACGCAGCAGCGAATCGACCATGCGCGCGGTAGAAGATTTGCCGTTGGTGCCCGCAATGTGGATGACATCAAAGGACTGCTCGGGATGTCCCAGCAAATCCATGAGCATCTCGATGCGCTCCAGGCTGGGCTCGATCTTGGTCTCCGGCCAGCGCTGGTTGAGCTCGTCTTCCACCTCACCGAGCGCCTGCAGCTCCTCCGGGGATACCTCTTGGGGCGCGGCGTCGTTATATTCTTCGTCCTCGCCCATGCCCAGGTTGAGGGTCAGGCCCGATTCCGTAATCTCCACCGGGGTGCCCTCGGTACCCTCCTTGAGGGCATCGACGATCTCAAAATCGTCCTCTCCCCCGGCGGCCTCGCCGTTCCCGTTGGCGTCGTGATTGAAGCGCTGATCTGACACTACTTAAGGCCCTCCAAACGGCTGGTAATGCGCTCGACTTCCTCGCGCGCGATGTCTTGGCGCGCCCGAATCTTATTGACCACGTCTTCCGGCGCCTTGGCCAGGAAGTTTTCATTGCCCAGCTTCTTGCCGGTCTGTTCCAGTTCCTTATTGGCCTTGGCCAGATCCTTTTCCAGGCGCTTGCGCTCTGCTTCGACGTCGACCGCGCCGTGGGTATCCAGCGTGACCTCCACGGTGGCCTGGGACAGGCGCACCTCAATGGAGGCCGAGGGGTTAAAGTCCTCGCCCGGCGCGGTGGTATTGGCCAGGTTGCGGACCAATTCCTCTTGGCCCTGCAGGTCTGCCGCGGCGAAGTCGAGGCGGCCCGGCACCTTTTGCGAAGGCTTAACGCCCTGATCGGAGCGGAAGCGGCGCAGCTCGGTAATGAGCTTATCGGCATCATCGATGCGGCGGGCGGCCACCGCGTCCTTGGTGGCGCCGCCGTTGGTATCGGCCACTGTGGGCCACGGGGCGATGACGATGGATTCCCCGCCGGTCAATGCCTTCCACAGCACCTCGGTCACATACGGCATGGTGGGGTGCAATAGGCGCAGCACCACGTCGATGACGCGGCCCAAGACGATCTGGGTATTGCGGCCTTCTACCGTTTCGCCATCGCGCGGGATCTGCGTCTTGGCAATCTCCAGGTACCAGTCACAGAGCTCATCCCAGGTGAAGTGGTAGAGCAGCTCGTTGGCCTTGGCAAATTGATAATCGTCCAAGTAGGCATCGACCTGGGTGCGCACCTCTTCGGCGCGGTCAAGGATCCAGCGGTCGGCATCCGAAAGCTCCGTGCGGCTAGGCAAAGGTGCCACGCCGGCGCCGTTCATCAGCGCAAACTTGGTGGCATTAAAGAGCTTGGTAGCGAAATTGCGCGATGCCGCGGCGGCGTCAGAGCCCAGCGGCAAATCCACGCCCGGGTTGGCGCCGCGGGCAAGGGTAAAGCGCAGCGCATCGGCGCCGTAATCGCGCACCCAGTCCATCGGATCAATGCCATTGCCCAGGGACTTGGACATCTTGCGGCCCTGCTCATCGCGCACAAGGCCGTGCAGGTAAAGGTCTTTGAAAGGAATCTGCGGGCGGCCATCGGTGCCTTTACCCAAATGCTCTGGGGTCTTGGTGCCGGCAAAGGTGCCAAACATCATCATGCGGGCGACCCAGAAGAACAAAATGTCATAGGCCGTAACCAGCACATTGGTGGGATAGAACTTCTCCAGATCCGGGGTCTTATCGGGCCAGCCCAGGGTGGAAAATGGCCACAGCGCCGAAGAGAACCAGGTATCGAGGACATCCGGATCCTGCTCGTATCCTGCCGGCGGCTCCTCATCGGGGCCGACGCACACGATGTCACGCTCGACCTCGCCGGACTCGTTCGTACGCTCCGGGCCGTACCAAATGGGGATGCGGTGGCCCCACCACAGCTGGCGGGAGATGCACCAATCGTGCATGTCATCGACCCACTCAAAATAGCGCGGTTCCAGCGACTGCGGGTGCAAGACGGTATCGCCCTCACGCACGGCGTCACCGGAAGCCTTCGCCATCTGCGCGACATCGACGAACCACTGCAGCGATAGGCGCGGCTCGATGGGCTCGCCGGAGCGCTCCGAGTGGCCCACGGAGTGAACATAGGGGCGGATTTCTTTGACGATGCGCCCCTGCTCCCGCAGCGCCTCCCTAATTTCCACGCGCGCATCTTCGCGCGTCATGCCATCAAACCGGGTGCCGGTATGCGCGATGTGGCCGGTGGTATCCATCACCGTCGGCATATCCAAGTTATGGCGGGTGCCCATGGCGTAGTCATTTGGATCGTGGGCCGGGGTGATCTTTACCGCACCGGTACCAAAATCCATGTCCACGTAATCATCGGCGATGATCTTCAGCTTCAGGTCATCGCGGAAGGGGTGATCCAATTCTTGGCCCACGAGGTGGGCGTAGCGCTCATCGTCGGGGTGGACGGCAATGGCGACATCGCCAAGCATGGTTTCCACACGCGTGGTGGCAACAATGAGGTGCGGCTCATCGTCATTGAGCGAGCCATAACGGATGGAGACCAGCTCGCCCTCGACGTCCTTGTAGACGACCTCGATATCAGAAACGGCGGTCTCTAGCACCGGTGACCAGTTGACCAGGCGGTTGGCCCGGTAAATCATGCCCTCATCGTAGAGGTTCTTAAAGATGGTCTGTACCGCACGCGACAGGCCCTCATCCAGGGTAAAGCGCTCGCGGGTCCAGTCCACGGAGTCACCGATGGCGCGCATCTGGTTCTGGATGGTGCCACCGAATTCTTCCTTCCATTCCCAGACCTTGTTGATGAATTCCTCGCGCTCATAGTCCCAGCGCTTCTTTCCCTCCTGCTCACGCAGACGGGCCTCCACCTTGGTCTGGGTGGCGATGCCTGCGTGGTCAGCGCCCGGCAGCCACAGGGTGGCATAGCCCTGCATGCGCTTGCGGCGAATGATGGAGTCGATCAGAGTGTGGTCCAAGGCGTGGCCCATGTGCAGCTGGCCGGTGACGTTCGGCGGCGGCAGCACGATGGAATAGGGCTCCGCCTCCGAGGATGCATCCGGGGTGAAGTAACCGGCGCTTACCCAGCCTTCGTAGAGGTCTTTTTCTACTGCCTGCGGCTCCCAGGACTTGGGAAGCTGGTCCGCGCGGTTGGTGCCAACGAGTTGCTCTTTATTCTGATCAGTCACCTGGCCAACTCTACCCTGTGCGTCAACTGGCACCACCGGCCTGTCTAGAGTAAGGGCATGTCTCACAACCCTGGCCACCGCGCCCGCCTCCGCACCCGTTACTTCACCCAAGCCAAAGACAACTCTCAGGCCTTCGCGTGCCTGACGAGCTACGACTGCTTGACCGCCGAAATCTTCGATGAAGCCGGGGTCGATCTCCTGCTCGTCGGCGATTCCCTGGCCAACGTGGTGCTGGGCCGCGAAACCACGCTCTCGCTCACCCTCGATGAGATGATCCCGCTGGCCCGCGCGGTGGTTGCTTCGACCTCCCGCGCCTTCGTGGTGGTGGACCTTCCCTTCGGCTCCTATGAGGACGGCCCCTCCCAGGCGCTGGAGACCGCGGTGCGCGTCATGAAGGAAACCGGCGCGCAGGCCGTGAAGCTGGAGGGCGGTGCGGAGCGCGCTCCCATTGTTGCCGCGCTTGTCGCCGCCGGCATCCCGGTCTGCGCCCACATTGGCTTTACACCCCAGCAGGTCCACGCCTTGGGCGGCTTCGTGGTCCAAGGCCGGGGTGCCGGTGCGGAGAAGCTTCACGACGACGCCCGCGCCCTCGCCGAGGCCGGCGCCTTCGCCGTAGTGCTGGAGATGGTCCCGGCAGCCCTTGCTGAGCAGGTGACCAAGGAGCTGCCCATCCCCACCATCGGCATCGGCGCCGGCGCGCAGACCGACGGTCAGATTCTGGTGTGGACCGATGCCTTCGGCCTGGGAGGTCCCAAGGCGCCGCGTTTTGTGCGCCGCTACGCGAATCTGCGCGGCGCGCTGCTGGAAGGAGCGAAGGACTATGTCGCAGATGTGGGTGAACGTTCCTTCCCCAACGCCGAGGAGTCTTTCGAGGACTAAGGTCTTAAGCCATGCAGATCCTCACAACTAAATCCGAACTCCGTGCCTTCCGCGCGGCAGCGTCCGGTTCCGTGGGTTTGGTGCCCACGATGGGCGCGCTTCACGACGGCCACGCTTCCCTCATTCGCCGCGCCCGCGAAGACAACGACACCGTGGTGTGCTCGGTCTTTGTCAATCCCCTCCAGTTCACGGACCTGGGCGACTGCGAAGACTACCGCGCCTACCCGCGCACCCTCGACGCGGATGCCGCACTGCTGGACTCGTTGGGAGTCGATGCGGTCTTCGCCCCCAGCGTGGAGGAAATGTACCCGGGTGGCACCCCGCGGGTGTGGGTGCGCACGGGTGAGATGGGCTCGGTCTTGGAAGGTGCCTCGCGCCCCGGCCACTTTGACGGCGTGGCCACCGTGGTGAGCAAGCTGTTTCAGCTTGTCACACCAGACCGCGCTTATTTTGGGCAAAAGGATGCGCAGCAAGTAGCGATCATCCGCCGCCTGGTGGCGGACCTCGACCTGCCGCTGGACATCATCAGCGTGCCCATCGTGCGCGCAACGGACGGCGTGGCCGAGTCCAGCCGCAATGCGCGCCTCAGTGCCGCCGAGCGTGAGCAGGCGGTCGCCTTATCCCAGGCACTCTTCGCGCTGCAGGATGGCGCCTCACGTGAAGAAGCTGAGGCCCAGCTCGCTTCCTCCCCCGGCGTGACGGTGGATTACCTCACCGTGGTGGACCCGGCCACGCTCGAGCCCGTAGATGCACAACACCGGCCCGCCTTGGCGCTGGTAGCAGCGCATGTGGGGCCGGTGCGGCTCATCGATAACTTGGTGCTGGAGGCTTAACCTTTCAGCAGGTGGGCTACGGCCTCGCGCTCCTCACGCAGCTCCTGCACGGAGGCCTCGATGCGCTCCTTCTGGAAATCGCTGAGCTCCAGGCCTTGGACGATTTCCCACTTGCCGTCGCGGCAGATGGTGGGAAAGCCGCAGATGAGGCCCTCATCGACACCGTAGGAGCCATCCGAAGGAACGGCGGCGGTGCGCCAATCCTCGGTGCCGTGGACCCAATCGTGCATGTGGTCCACGGCCGCAGATGCAGCCGACGCCGCGGACGAGCTGCCGCGCACCTCGATGATCTCCGCGCCGCGCTTGGCCACCTTGGGGATCATCTCCTCGCGGTACCACTGCTCATCTACCTCCGCGTTTGAGAAGGCGATATCCGGGAACTGGGTGGCGGAGTGGTTGCCCCAGACCGCAATCTTGGAAAAGTCCTTGGTGGCCTTGCCCGTCTGGGCCGCCAACTGGCCCAAGGTGCGGTTGTGGTCTAGGCGCATGAGTGCGTTGAACTGGGAGTTATCCAGATCCGGCGCGCTATGCGCGGCAATCAGCGCGTTGGTATTGGCTGGGTTGCCCACCACCAGCACGCGGACATCACGCGCCGCATAGTCATTGATGGCCTTGCCCTGCTCAGTAAAGATGGCGCCATTGGCCTCGAGCAGGTCAGCGCGCTCCATGCCCTTGCTGCGCGGGCGGGAGCCGACGAGGAATGCGGCGGAGGCATCCTCGAAGGCGACCTTGAGGTCATCTGTCACCGTAATCGAGTTAACCAGCGGCAGGGCGGAATCGCGCAGCTCCATGGCCACGCCCTCGGCCTTTTCTACTACCGCGGGGATTTCCAACAGGGCAAGGTCTACCGGGGTGTCCTTGCCAAATACGTCGCCCGCGGCAATCCGCCACAGCAGGGAGTAGGCGATATTTCCGGCGGCGCCGGTAACGGTTACTTTTACTGGCTGGGTCATGCTCATTCCTCCTCATTTGTCGTGGAGTTGTAAGCGTCCCTCATGCACGCCACCCTCCACAGGATGTATCCACCCCGAGCTTAGCGCTATACGGAGGTAGCGTGTTGTGAAATAAATCCCCCTCTTTCGGAGGGAAAACGCCGCCAAATTTCCGGATATTACCCCCATTTACCTCCAAATTAACGCCCCCAATGGGCACATTCCTCCCGCGGGGTGGGGCTAATCGGGCATGATGGAAGCGGCACAGACCCCACTGGGGAGCGCGCTTGCAGGGATGCATTCACTGCCTGTGGGCGGCTGCACGGTGGCCAACCACTGCCGCATCGAACCAGCATGAGGCCGGCCGTGCAGTTCCCGAGACACTACCCACCATCGCCACATCGGCGCCGCGAAGCAGAGATAGGACACATGCTATGAGCACTGAGCACACCGAACCGCTGCACGCTGCGGAGCAGGCGGAGGACTCCGACGCTCACGCTGCGGATTCCATCGGTACCGATGCCGTGGTGGATATCGCCATTTCCCAGTTTTCCGCGTGGGGTTTTTCTGAAACAAAGCTGGATACCATCGCCGCGGAATCCGGCATGTCCAAGCGCATGATTCACTACCACTTTGGCGATAAGCAGGGCCTGTACTTGAGCGCTTTAAGCACCGCCGCCGAGCGCCTCCGCCCCAATGAAGAGGACTTGGAACTCGATTCCGCGGTCCCGGTCGAAGGCGTGCGCAAGCTGGTGGACTGGATCTTTTGGCAGTACGTCAACCACCCCGAGGCCATCCGCATGATGACCTGGGAAACCGCCCAGTCCATCGTGGGCTCTTCTACCAATCCCGTGGCGGATTTTAGCGGCGTCGCCCTTCACCTCGATCGCCTGCTCATGCTGGGCCAGGACGCCGGCGCCTTCCGCCCGGGCATTTCCACCAACGATATTTTCACCATCATCGCCTCGCTCACCTCGTACCGCGTGACCAACCGGGCGATGATGGACAACCTGTTGGGCGTGGATATGTCCAGCCAGGCAAATACCGACGGCATGCACCGGCTTACCGTCGATACCGTGCTGGCATTCCTCACCGCCAATATCCCCGATTCCGGCCACGAGTCTTATTTGGTGCCTTCTGATGCCGACGAGGGCGACGAGGCCTCCCCGCAAGATATCTACGGCGAGGCATAAAAGTAGGGGCACCGGCTGCTTGCCGATGCCCCATTACGTTGTTTGCAGTTCCGCTTGAGGTTACCCAGGATTCGTAACTCTGCCCCTGTGCCGGGGCAGGTTATGTTTGTCTGCGTTCCTTTTGCTTTTCTTTTTCAGGAGCAGTGGAACTAGTCGCTGGCTTCGGTATGGCTTATTTTCGTCCCTGTCTGACAATGATCCTGGGGGTGATGCCGCCGAAGGCAGTGACATACTCCAGACTGCTAATAGGAACCTGACCCACATCAAGTGTGTGAGGTCTCAAAGTAATGTGGATGCCAGCGTGAAGTATGTCCGACCACCAGCGATGAAAGAAGTCCCATACTCATTAAACTCGCTAGGAGGTCTGGCATGGCCTACGACTATGTCATTGGAATGGATGTTGGAAAATACTTCCACCACGCTTGCGTCTTAGATAGCCACGGCGCCCAGGTCCTGTCCAAACGAATCAATCAAAACGAGCAGGCTTTGCGCGCGCTCTTTTCGAATTTCTACTCTGGTAACAACAAGGTCCTTGTCGTTGTTGACCAGCCAAATAATATTGGTCGGCTTACTGTCGCGGTAGCCCAAGACCTTGGAATTGATGTGCGCTATCTTCCCGGCTTGGCAATGCGTCAGCTCTCACGCATCCATGCCGGAAACGCCAAAACTGATATCCGGGATGCCTACATCATCGCCCACGCTGCAAAGAACCTTCCAGAATCCCTTCGCAGTGTCGACCGCGTCGAAGAAGCCTTCCTCCAGTTGAAAGTCCTCAACGGCATCGACGAAGACTTAGCACGCTCCTACACCAGGCTCATCAACCAGATTCGAAGCGCACTTGTTGGTTGCTACCCGCAATTCGAGCAGGCCATTCGCGGCCAAATAATCCACCGCAAATGGGTCCTGCACCTACTTGCACGCTACGGCGGGCCCACCAAGATAAAACGCTTAGGTAAGGCCAAGGCAGCTGCCTTTGCTCGACGCTATAAGGCACGCAATCCCGAACCTGTCCTCGATGCGATATTCGCTGCCATTGCTGAGCAAACAGTCACCATTGCCGGTGCACACTATGCCGAAATGGGCGTAGCAATGTCAGCAAAGGACGCACTTTTAAAGCTCGAGCACCGCAAACAAATCGACAAGGAAGTCATCGAGCTCATCAACGACATCCCCACACTCAAATCCTGCTATCCATGCCGGGAATCGGGCCGAAGACGGCTGCCCAAATTCTCATGACCGCGGGCGATATGTCCGACTTTCCGTCAGCTGGGCACCTAGCCTCTTACGCTGGCTTATCGCCCCGGACAAACCAGTCAGGCACTTCAATAATGTCGAACTCACTGAATAGAGCCGGCAACAAAAAATTAAAGAACGCCCTATGGCAATCATCTTTTGCATCCATCAGATTCCACGAGCGTTCACGCCAATTCTATGAACGAAAGCGCAAAGAAGGCAAAAGACACAACGCCGCAGTAGTAGCACTCGCCCGCAGACGACTCAACGTCCTCTACGCCATGATGCGCAACCACGAGTATTACCACGACCCCGCCCCAGCAAAAGAAGCCGCAGCAGCTTAACCCCTAACAGTGAAACAAGCCGACTGGGAAAAATCCCAGTCGGCTACCAGTCGCGCGCAAAAACAACACACCTAAAAATCCCGAGTTAGGGATCCGCCCCCGTCCACCCCACCCGCGAGATTGACAAACTACATAGGAACACCCCCTTCTAACTAAGCCGATTCCTTCGCCTCATCCTTGTAGGTGAATTCGGGCTCTGCGCCCTGGGTGACGCAGTCTGCGGTGATGTGCACGGCGGAAATATCTTCCCGGTCCGGCAGCTCAAACATCACTGGAACGAGCAGCTCTTCCAGGATCGCGCGCAGGCCGCGCGCGCCGGTTTTGCGCTCGAGGGCGAGCTCAGCGATAGCATCCAGCGCCCCGTCATCCATGTGCAGCTCACAGTCATCCATCTCAAATAGGCGGCTGTACTGCTTGAGCAGCGAGTTCTTCGGCTCAGTGAGCACCTTGACCAGGGCCTCGCGGTCCAAGTTATCCACCGTCGCCACCACGGGCAGGCGGCCGATAAATTCTGGGATCAAGCCGAACTTCACGAGGTCTTCCGGGCGCACCTGGGAAAATAGGTCCACCTTTTCCCGCTCGTCTTCGGTGCCCAGCTTCGCGCCAAAGCCAACGCCCTTCTTGCCCACGCGATCCGCGATCACCTGGTCAAGGCCCGCAAACGCGCCGGCGACGATGAAGAGGATATTGGAGGTATCCAGCTGGATAAATTCCTGGTTCGGGTGCTTGCGCCCGCCCTGCGGCGGGATGGCGGCAACGGTTCCCTCCAGGATCTTCAGCAGCGCCTGCTGCACGCCCTCGCCGGAGACATCGCGGGTAATGGAGGGGTTTTCAGACTTGCGGGAAATCTTATCCACCTCGTCGACGTAGATGATTCCGCGCTGGGCACGCTCCACATCGAAATCCGCTGCCTGCAGCAGCTTCAAAAGGATATTTTCTACATCTTCGCCCACATAACCGGCCTCGGTCAAGCTGGTGGCATCCGCGATGGCGAAAGGCACATCCAGCAGGCGCGCCAAGGTCTGCGCCAGGTAGGTCTTACCGGAACCGGTGGGCCCCAGCATCAAAATATTGGACTTAGATATCTCTACCTCTTCGCCCTCGGCCTTCTTCCGGCGCGCATCTAGCGCGGCGGACTCTTCGGCTTTAATGCGCTTGTAGTGGTTATACACCGCTACCGACAGCACACGCTTGGCCTTGTCCTGGCCAATGACGTACTTATCCAAAAAGGAAGAAATCTGCGAAGGCTTGGGCAGGCGCACCTCCGCCTCGGAAGACTCCTCAGCCTGCTCGTGGCCGAGCTCTTCTTCAATAATCTCATTGCAGAGCTCGATGCACTCATCGCAGATGTAGACCCCGCCGCCGGCGATGAGCTTTTTCACCTGCTTTTGGCTCTTTCCGCAGAAGGAACACTTCAGGAGATCAGCGCTTTCTTGCATACGTGCCATTCAGTACTTTCACACTCGCTCTTGTTTACCGCTTTTAAAGGTGGGGCGGAAGGCTCGCTCACTTCCATCCCCGCGGTTGGTTGTTCAAAAATCTACCTTAGTAAATCAACCCGACACGGCTCCTATTCATTCCCTCCGCGTGGCGAAATTCGCAGATCTTTATCCGCCCACACCACTAAACTTGGGATTGGATCCTCCACTACCTCCACCACCGCCGAAGGAGCCATTTCATGTTTGACCTCACCAACCGTACCGCGATTGTCACGGGCGGGGCTGCGGGCATCGGCAAAGGCATCGTTGCCTCCCTGCGCGAAGCCGGCGCGAACGTCATCATCGCCGATATTGACACCGACAAGGCTGAAGCCACCGCCGCGGAGCTCGGTGCTACCGCCTGTTCTGTCGATGTCACCGATAGGGACTCCATTAAAGAACTGTTTGCCAAAGCCCACGCCACGCACGGCGCAATCGATATCGTCTGTTCCAATGCCGGGGTCTTTCCCAACTGCCCGTTGGAAGAGATGACGGATAAGCAGTGGGAAACCATGTTTGATATCAATACCCACGGCACGTTCAAGGTCGTGCAGGAGGCCCTCCCGTATATGAAGGAACGAGGCTACGGGCGCATTGTCATTACCACCTCCATTACCGGCTCGCACACCGGCTTTCCCGGCTGGGCGCACTACGGCGCCTCCAAGGCGGCCCAACAAGGTTTCATCCGCTCCGCTGCCCTAGAAATCGCCCGCGATGGCATCACCATCAATGGCGTTTTGCCCGGAAATATCCTCACCGAAGGCCTCGAGGCACAGGGCCAGGAGTACCTCGATGAGATGACGCGCTCCATTCCGCTGCACCGGCTTGGTAGCCCGCGCGATATTGGCAATGCCGCGGCCTTCCTCGCCTCCACCGAGGCCGGATATATCACCGGCCAAACGCTGATTATTGACGGCGGCCAGCTCCTGCCAGAAACCCCCGAGGCCATCCTGCCGCCGCGCTAGCCTGCACCTGCCTAGCTAGTGCTTGCCCAGCTGGCGCTTGACGATGCCCACCCTAAGACACAGATAACCCCGCCGACACCGTTTGAACTGGCCCCCGAAAGTTGGACTGTTTTAATTCTAGGCGATGAGGGGTTCAAGGGTCTGATTCCGATATTGCATCGGGGTCAGGCCCTTGAGCCGTTGTTGGATGCGTTCGGTGTTGTACCACTGGATGTACTCGTCGATCGCTTGGTTGAAGTCTTCGACGGTGTCGAA
>NZ_JBEHFT010000035.1:0-21070 GCF_040225455.1 Corynebacterium sp. KPL2838
AGTGAAATAATCCTAATACCAGCACGCCAGACCGGCTAAACATATAACTTCACCAACACATCCTGTCGTTTAGGCCGAAGATCGCATCTTGGCGGAAGAGCGTGTCAATGCACCTCGCGTGTCAGGTGGTAGCCCCGAAGCTCGGCGTTTCATGGCACACAGCCTGGCAATGGGAACAGTAGGCCCATCGTGCAGGAAAATTCCCAGAACCAGGCCCAGAGCCTCCGTTATGATCCGCTTCATCGATAAATGCCGAGACCGTTTCTCTGTCGAATTCATCTGCAATGACGTTGAAGAATAACCGAGCTGATGGGGCCGGCCTGACCGCGCCGTGTCCACTTTCCCGGGGCTAGGCCCGTTTAAGCTGGGTGGCCATCTCGGCAGCTCCACTTCGCCTCTCATGCGAAAAGGGTTCCTTTCGTTCCTGTAAATATACCTCCCCGGGGTATATGGTGGGGAGAGTAACCATCACTGTGTTCCACCGACGCTAGGACTCCTCTCGGTGCAGGGAGGAGAAGAAAGGAATTTTATGAGTACTTCCCACCAACACGGTGAGCATTCCGGTGCTCACCAGGCCGCGGAAGCGGATCATACGCAACACACAGATCATGGCGGCCACGAAGGGCACTCTCACGGTGACCACCACGGTCACGAGCACGGGCATGGCCACGGTCACGGCGATCACGCGGCGATGTTCCGCAGCCGCTTCTGGTGGTCGCTGCTGCTATCGGTGCCGGTCGTCATCTTCAGCCCCATGGTCGCAGACTTGCTCGGCTACGGCGTACCCGAATTCAATGGTTCATCCTGGATTCCCCCGGTGCTTGGCACCATCATCTTCATCTATGGCGGCACGCCGTTCCTGCAAGGCGGCTGGTCGGAACTGAAATCCCGCCAGCCCGGGATGATGCTGCTTATCGCCATGGCTATTACCGTGGCGTTCGTCGCCTCATGGGTCACCACCTTGGGGATTGGAGGATTCGACCTAGATTTCTGGTGGGAGCTGGCCCTCCTGGTCGTCATTATGCTGCTGGGCCACTGGTTGGAGATGCGCGCACTCGGCGCGGCCTCCTCCGCTTTGGACGCCTTAGCAGAACTTTTGCCTGACGAAGCCGAGAAGATCATCGATGGGCAGGCCCACACCGTGCCCGTCTCTGAGCTGGCGGTAGATGACATAGTACTGGTCCGCGCTGGGGCCCGGGCGCCTGCCGATGGCACCATTGTTAAAGGCTCAGCCGAATTCGATGAATCCATGATCACCGGTGAATCCCGCCCAGTTTTCCGCGATAAAGGTGAGCGCGTGGTCGCCGGTACGGTGGCCACCGATAACACCGTCCGCGTCCAGGTAGAAGCCATCGGAGGAGATACGGCCCTGGGCGGTATCCAAAGCATGGTCGCCGAGGCGCAGGAATCCTCCTCCCGCGCCCAAGCTCTTGCCGATCGCGCCGCAGCGTTGCTCTTTTGGTTTGCGCTAATCGCAGCCCTCATTACCGCGGTGGTCTGGGCCATTATCGGTAGCCCAAGCGATGCCGTGGTGCGCACCGTTACCGTGCTCGTCATCGCTTGCCCCCACGCCCTCGGTTTGGCTATCCCACTGGTCATTGCGATCTCTACCGAGCAGGCCGCACAGTCTGGGGTACTCATCAAGGAACGTATGGCGTTGGAGCGCATGCGCACCATCGACGCCGTCCTCTTCGATAAGACCGGTACCCTGACCGAAGGCGCTCATGCCGTTACCGGTGTCGCAACCGTTGAGGACATCAGCGAGGGGCAGCTGCTAGCAGTGGCCGCCGCGGCCGAGGCCGATAGTGAACACCCGTTGGCCCGCGCCATCGTCAAGGCAGCCGAAGACCACGCGGAAGCATCCCAGGAGCAGCTGCACAGCACCGATTTCAGTGCGGCCGCCGGCCGGGGAGTCCAGGCTACCGTCGATGGGGCAGAGGTCCTCGTCGGTGGACCGAATATGCTGCGCGAGCTAGAGCTTGCCACCCCTGGGGTTTTCGATGCGCAGGTTGAAGAGTGGTCCCAGCGTGGCGCAGGTGTCCTGCACGTCGTGCGCGATGGCCAGATCATCGGCGCTCTCGCGGTTGAAGACAAGATTCGTCCCGAATCCCGCGCGGCCGTACAGGCCCTCCAAGAGCAGGGCGTCAAGGTTGCGATGATCACTGGCGATGCCACGCAGGTCGCCGAGGCCGTTGGCAAAGAATTGGGTATTGACGAGGTCTTTGCCGAAGTCCTGCCGCAGGACAAGGACTCCAAGGTCACCGAATTACAGGAGCGCGGCCTGGCAGTGGCTATGGTTGGCGATGGCGTCAACGACGCCCCAGCCTTGGCCCGCGCGGAAGTCGGCATCGCCATTGGCGCCGGTACCGATGTCGCCATGGAATCCGCCGAGGTGGTGCTCGCCAGCGATGACCCGCGGTCGGTGCTTTCAATGATCAGCTTGTCGCGTGCTAGCTACCGCAAGATGATCCAAAACCTTATTTGGGCATCTGGCTACAACATCATTGCCGTGCCCTTGGCGGCAGGCGTACTCGCACCCATCGGTGTCGTGCTCTCCCCGGCGACCGGTGCGGTATTGATGTCGCTATCGACCATCGTGGTGGCATTCAATGCGCAGTTGTTGCGCCGGATCGAATTGGACCCAGCTCGCTTGGCACCCACCAGCCACTAGGCGGAGCAGACCAGGCTCGAATAAGCGGTATGGGGACTTCGGCTACTTGGGATTATTTTAGAATTGAAGTCCAGTTGCTAAAATAATCCTCATGACCGAGCGGGACGACTTTTGGCTGGAAGAGGATGAACTAGCAGCATTCATGTCCCTGATGAGCGTGAATGTCCGGCTCACCAATATTCTGGACGCGCAGCTGCGCGATGATGCCAAGCTAAGCTTCTTTGAATATACGGTGCTCTCGCGGCTATCAGAGGCCGAGAACCATGAAATGCGCATGCGGGATCTTGCGATTACCGCAAATGGCTCGCTGTCCCGCCTGAGCCAGGTCGTCACCCGCCTGGAGCGCCAGGGCTGGGTCGTGCGGCGTCCTTGCCCCAATGATGGGCGGACAACCATGGCGCACCTTACCGATAGCGGCTGGGACAAGGTAGTAGAAACCGCCCCAGGCCACGCCAAGCAGGCCCGCCGATCCGTTATCGATAACCTGACCCGCGCGCAGATCCATCAAATGACCCAGATTAATGAGCGCATCATCAAAGCCATCGAAGCTGACGAGCGTTACGGCGGCCGCTATTAATTACTTTTTGGGATAGCCGCGGCGGCCGGAAACTGTCTTATCAAAGGGAATCCAAAACCTGAGGGCTGCATCCTGGTTTTTGGAGATACCAATGCGCGGGCCACGCACCCATTCCGGTGCAGACTCGCGCTCAGAAAGCTGCACTGGCAGGTGGTTATCCTCCAGCGTTGCTCCCAGAGCTTTTCCGAGGTTCCCGGGGCCGCGGGCTAGGTTATGAAAATCGCTGGTGCCGCGGCGCGCGAATGCAGTATCGATCCCGGATAGCACCTCACCGCCGCGCAGTAGGCACCCTTGGCCCACGCCTTCGGGCGCGCACACGATATTGACATTGCGGTGGATACCGTAAGAGGCATACACATACAGCCGGCCGGGTGGGCCGAACATGGCGGCATTGCGCGGGGTTTTCCCACGAAAGGTATGGGCGGCGGCATCGTCTGTGCCCAAGTAGGCCTCGACCTCCGTAAGGCGAATGCTCACCCCAGCGTGCGTGATGACGCAGCCAAGGAGTTGCGGGGCTACGACATCAGCAGTGCGGGAGACATCAATCATTAACGGGAGTAGTAGCGCTTTCCGTCTACCGGGGTGCGCAGCAACTCATCGAGGCTGACCGGCTCCAAGCCCTTGGCGCGCAGGCCATCGATAATGCACTCGGCCGCATTGACGGTGGTCGGATGAATATCGTGCATCAAGATGATGGAGCCTGGGTTAGCATCTTGGACAGCGGCATTGCAGACGTGCTGCGAGTCGCGGATCTTCCAATCCAAGGTATCTACGTTCCATAGTGCCTGCGACAGGCCCTTATCCCTTGCTACCTGGTCAACCGTCTCATTGGTGGCACCGTAGGGCGGGCGCAGCCACTGCGGATTTTGCCCAGTGGCATTGCGGATCGCTGCATTGCCGGCGTCGATTTCTTGGGCAATATCGCCGTAAGCTAGCTGGTTGAGCTGGCGATGAGTCTTGGTGTGATTGCCAATGGTGTGACCTTCTGCCTGCATGCGCTGGAGCGCTTGGGGGTACTGGTAGGCGTGATCCGCTAGCACCATGAAGCTGGCGTGGGCGTTTTTAGCTTTGAAGGTGTCCAAGAGCTGGTTGGTATAAGGGCTTGGGCCATCGTCAAAGGTAAGGGCCACGCAGTTTGGGCAATCGATGCCGTTGGCCTGTGGCTGCGGGGTTGGTTGCGGTGCGGCACCAGCCTGGGGATCTGGCGCGGGTGCTGCTTCATTCTGCGGTTCGTCTTGCGGCGCTACCGTGGAGACAAGGTCTTGTGCCTGCGTGCGGGTGCTGTCGATGCGGCTTTGAATATCGGTCTGAATCTCAGAAACCGCGGATTGGATATTTGGTTCTGAGGAGCCGGCTACTTTCGGGGCGCCTTCGAAGAATTGCGCATTGGCGCAGGCGGGAAGGGCAGCGGTGGCGAGCACGGTGAGCGCAGAGGTAAGAAGACGATGCATACTTTTCCTAGGAACGAGGACAGATGGGCACGACTAGCCAGCCTACTCCACTGCGAAGGGAATTACGGGATAAACCGCGTGTGATAAAAGTGATAGAAGTAAATCACTGTGGCGCGGTTTCATCGGCATTTTTGGAATGAGCGGCTGCAGTAGTAGAGTACAAGCCACTGGGGCATTAGCTCAATTGGTAGAGCATCTGCTTTGCAAGCAGAAGGTCAGGAGTTCGATTCTCCTATGCTCCACAGGAAAAGTCCGGATTCTGGTTAAAGAATCCGGACTTTAGTCATGCATAGGATTATAAAAAGCGCTTGACCATGATGTAATGCTCGGCGTACACACCCACATGCTCGAATCCCAAGCGTTCATAAAGCTTCTGCGCACGCGGATTATCGGGGTGGACGGCCAGGGAAATACCGGGCGCTTTGAGGGTCTGGGCGAGGGAAATGGCGGCATCGATAAGCGCGGTGGCAATGCCCTGGCCCGCAAAGCGGCTTTCTACCGCGATGGCAAATTCTGGGATGGCCGGTTCCACGAACCCGTAACCGTGATTGTCCTCGGTACCCCAACTGAGCCACACCCCGCCGGCGGGCACGAGGTCCTCCCAAGCGATGAAACCTCCCTGGTTGGGCTCCCAATTTTCCACGTAAAAGGAAAAATCATCGGCAAAACCGGAAGAAAGCTCGCCTCGTTCATCACCGAAGGTATCGGTCAGAAAGTTGAGGCGAGCTATATAAGTGCGATCGGATTCTTGTGTCGCGCGAATTTCCATAATCCCCAGGATATATGAAGAATCCGCCGGGCTAGTTAAGCCAAGTGATAGTTATGCACGTCCGCGCCGTTGAACTCGCGCATTTCACCGGATTCGTCAACGGAGCGGAAGGTAGCGCCGTTATCGATAGCAAAGCGGAGGTTATCCACGCGCGGGGAGGGATCATCGGTTACTGGGCCTGCGGGGAAATAGTACGTTGAACCGTCTTTGAGCTTGACGGTGAGAGACTCAAAGCTCATTGTTTATCTCCTTGTAGAAAGCCTTAATGGGTGAATTCAAGCAGGAGATTTTTGATTAGGCAAAGCAATGAGATCTAGGCAACGCCTACTGCACCCCCACCGCGGGGGTGCGAGAGGAACTACTGCTCGTCAGATTGCAGGCGGTGCTTGCCCTCACTCTGGTGATCATCGGTGATGCGGGTGGTATCCGCTTCCTCCGCGGCGGCCTCTTCTTCCTCGCGGTGCTTGGCCAGCTGCTCATCGATGGACCCCAAGAGCTCCTCATCGCGCATGGCACCCTCTTCAGCAAGGTCCGAATCGGCTTCGTGCTTACCTTCGCTGGTGGAGGTGTAGACCAAGGTGGATTCTGGGGCGGTGTTTTGGGTGCCGCCACGGTAGTCATCCACGCGCGGTGGGGTCTGGGAAGGCTTGTCATTGGAGCGCAGCCAGTAGTAAATAGCGCCGGTTGCCGCGGCGAGTAGGGCAACGATTCCGGCAACGGTCCAGAACTTGGAAGACTTCTTGTCCTTCTTGGTCTGCTTCTTTGCCGCCTTGGTGGCCTTCTTCTTGGTTTGCTTGCGGGCCTTCTTTGCCTTCTTGGTGGCTTCCTTCTTGGCCTCATCGAAACGCTCGACGGCGTCCTCGCGGTAGTTATTGAATTCCTCTAGGGCGCGCTCGAGGCGGGAGTGCGCGGCCTGGGTAACTGCGCCTGCCTGCTTGCGCGCCTCATCGAAGGCGCTATTGTCTTCCTTTTGCATCTGCTGGGCAGCCTCTTCGAGCGCGGTATACGTTTCGCGGGACTTTTCTTGCCGGTAATCGCGCAATTGCTTCCACAGATTGGAACCGGTCTTCAACGCCATATTCACTGCGGTGGGGTTCATGAGTGCAGGTGCTCCTTAGATGAGATTTATCTGTCCTTTCCCATCCAGCATAGTGGCCAGCCTGACACCCCACCACTGTTTTGGCGGGTGATTCAGGGGTGGAAGCACCCATAAAATAGACCGCTTGGTTCAGATCGACGGATTAATATTCACGTCGATTTTGGCTAACCGCGCTGTTTATGGGCCTGCAAAGGTAATACCATTAGCGGCCTGCTACCCCGCAAACTGAACAGCTTGGTACGTTTTCCTCCAGACAGCAATTGAAATCGGGAAAGGAGGTGACTATGAGCCCGCGATTTTCGGCGTCAGCACCGTTGGATTCCATGAGTGAAGAAGAGCTAATGGTGCCGGAGCGTTTGGCGCTATCTTTCGAGGTAATTCCGCCGCGCCATGATGCCGATGAAGCCAAAATCGACCGTTTGCTGGAAACCTTGGAAAGCTACCACCCGGATTATATTGCGGTGACAAGTTCCAAACGGTCCGGTTGGCTCGAAGGGACGACGGCCTTTATCGAGCGGATTTCGCGCACCACCTCGATGCGTCCGCTTGCGCACCTGGCCTGCACGGCTGGTTCGCGCACGGAACTTATCGGCTGGACCAACCGCTTGGTCGATGCCGGTGTCCGCGGCCTGCTGGCCCTGCGCGGGGACCTGCCAGAGGAAGGTTTGCCGGAGCACTATCCGCAGCATGCCGATGAATTGATAAGCCTCATCCGGCAACTAGAAAGGCAGCAAGCCGCGCGGTTTGCCGCTGGCCGCCTGGCCGTCGGAGTCGCGTGCTATCCCAGCGGGCACGTTGAATCTAAAAACGAAGATGAAGATTTTGACGTCTTGCTCAAAAAGCAACGCCTCGGCGCGGACTTCGCCATTACCCAGCTATTCTTCGACGCCCAGGATTACCTGCGCTTTACCAAAAAGGCACAACTGGCCGGGGTACATATTCCCCTTATTCCGGGAATCATGCCCATGACCAGCCTGCGCCGGGTGGAGCGAATGGGAGAGCTGTCCGGGCTCGCCGTGCCCGAAAGGGTGCGGTCGGCGCTCGCGGCAGCGACAACCCCAGAAGAAGAATACGAAACCGGCATGGAACTGACCGCCGAACTAGCCCGCGACATCGTGGCTGGTGGGGCGAGCGGGCTCCATATATATACCCACAACAACCCCGACAATACTCACGACCTACTAACCCGAATCGGAGTAGACAATGACCAACGCTAATTTCCCCAAGGCGACAATTGAGGGCTATCCCCGCATTGGCGCCAACCGCGAATTGAAGCGCGCGCTCGAGTCCTACTGGGCCGGCCGCATCGACGCGGAGACTTTTGAGTCCGCCGCACACTCTCTGCGCCTGGATACCTATAACCGCCTGCGCGACCTCGGCCTGACCGAGGACTACGCCATCCCGGCAGACGTCGCTTACTACGACCAGGTTCTCGAAACCGCACTGACCGTCGGTGCCGTTGCCGGTGAAACCCTGGATGATGAGTTCACCCTGGCCCGCGGTAATAAGGACACCGCGCCGCTGGAGATGACCAAGTGGTTCGATACCAACTACCACTACATCGTCCCGGAAATTGCCGATGACCACGCTTTTAAGGCGCACCCACAGCGCATTATCAAGCTGGTAGAAGAAGCCCGCGAAGCAGGCCACACCGTGCGCCCGTACCTCGTTGGCCCGGTCACCCTGCTGGCCCTGTCCAAGCAGGCCAAGGGTGCCGCCAAGGCCCCGCTCGAGCGCTTGGATGATGCCGTTGCGGCCTATCAGGAGGTCCTCGCGGAGCTGCACAAGGCCGGCGTGGAATGGATCCAGTTGGCAGAACCCGCCCTCGTTGCAGATCTGACCAACGCCAGCGATGAGGAATTGGCCGCATATACCAAGCAGGCTTACTCCGCCATCTTGGGTGCAGAAGAGCGCCCACAGGTCTACCTGACCACCCCGTACGGCTCTGCCCGCAAGGGCCTCGATATCATCGCAGAGCTCAAGCCAGAGGCCGTCCAGGTTGACCTTTCCGTCGGCACCTTGGCCTTGGATGAGGGCTACCTCGAGCGCGTCAAGAACCTGAACACCCACGTTGTTGCCGGCCTTGTCGATGGCCGCAATGTCTGGGCCGCCAACCTGCGCGACCTGCGTTCCAAGTACGAGGACCTGGCCGGCAGCATCGATGAACTGTCCGTATCCACCTCCGTGTCCTTGCAGCACGTGCCGCACTCCGTCGAGGCAGAATCCAAGCTGCCTGCCGATGTCGCCCCATGGTTCTCGTTTGCCAATGAAAAGGTCAAGGAAGTCGTCGCCCTGGTACAGGGCCCAGAGGCAGCCGAAGAGGCTTACAGCGTCAGCGACCGCGCCGTGCGCACCCGCGCTGAATCCGAGCGCATCAACAACGCCGCCGTGCAAGAGCGCATCTCTCAGCTGCCGGACGGCGAGGTCAAGCGCGAGCCGGCCTTCAACGAGCGCAAGGAAGCACAGAAGGAGCTCGGCCTGTCTGAGCTTCCGACCACCACCATCGGTTCCTTCCCGCAGACTAAGGAAATCCGCCAGGCGCGTGCCGCGCACCGCAAGGGCGAGCTTTCTGATGCTGACTACAACTCCGCCCTCAAGGACGAGGTTAAGTCCGTCATCGAGCTGCAGGAGCGCCTTGGCCTGGACGTCTTGGTCCACGGCGAGCCGGAGCGCAATGACATGGTGCAGTACTTCGCGGAGCTGCTTGATGGCTTCGTCACTACCGAAAACGGTTGGGTACAGTCCTACGGTTCCCGCTGCACCCGCCCGCCAATCGTGGTGGGTGACATCTCCCGCCCGGCTGCCATGACCACCGAGTGGTCGAAGTTTGCACAGTCGCTATCGGAAAAGCACGTCAAGGGCATGCTGACCGGCCCGGTCACCATCCTGGCGTGGTCCTTCGTCCGCGATGACGTGCACCAGTCCGTATCCGCGGACCAGCTGGGCGTGGCCTTGGCAGATGAGGTTCGTGACCTGGAGGAAGCCGGCATCGACATCATCCAGATCGATGAGCCAGCCCTGCGCGAGCTGCTGCCGCTGCGCGAGCAGGATCGCAAGGCCTACCTGGACTGGGCAGTGCGCTCCTTCCGCTTGGTAGCCCTTGAGGCCAAGCCCACCACACAGGTACACACCCACCTGTGCTACTCGGAGTTTGGCCAGATCATCGACGCCGTCGCCGGCCTCGATGCAGACGTCACCTCCATCGAGGCAGCACGCTCCCGCATGGAGCTGCTGGAGGATATCGATGACACCTTCCACTCTGAGATTGGACCTGGCATCTACGATATCCACTCCCCGCGCGTGCCTTCCGTGGAGGAAATGGCAGAGCTTATCCGCGCCGCTCTCAAGAACGTGCCGCTGGATCGCCTGTGGGTTAACCCGGACTGCGGTCTGAAGACCCGCGGTTACGAGGAAACCGAAACCTCGCTGCGCAACATGGTGGAAGCCCGCGATGTGGTGCGCAACGCCCTCTAAATAGGAGCTGAGAAATTCTAGGTTCTTGAAGGAAACGCTATGCAGCCGGTCTGCATAGCGTTTTCGTGATCTTGTACCCACCCGCGACGCTGTGCCCGGATCCGGATTACCGTGGGCGCTATGAAGCACTCAGCATTTCGCAATAGCCAAGAATCCTTCCTGTCTGATTCCCTGGCCGGGTTCATCGCCCAGCATCCCGATGCCACCTGGCACGACGCGGGCTTCATCGGGCGCAGCACCCCGCTGCGCACGGCCGATGACAAACCGGCGGTCGCGGTCATCTCCGGTGGCGGATCCGGCCACGAGCCCATGCACGCCGGCTTCATTGGGCAAGGCATGCTCGCCGCTGCCTGCCCGGGCCTGCTGTTTACCTCCCCGAATGCGGTCCAGGTCAGCGAAGCCACGCAGTGGGCCGATCAGGGCAGGGGAGTGCTGCACATTGTGAAGAATTACACCGGCGATGTCATGAACTTCACCGTGGCGCGCAATGCTGCAGAGGCCGTAGATACGCGTTCCGTATTGGTTGCCGATGATATTGCTACCGAAGGCACCGGCGAGGGCCCTGGCAGGCGCGGTACGGGTGCCACGATCCTGGTGGAAAAGGTGGCCGGTGCCGCGGCGTATCGCGGCGATGACTTGGATAAGGTCACCGAGCTTGCGAAACGGACCGCCGATCAATCCCGCAGCATGTCCGTGGCACTGGGATCCGGCTTTTTGCCCACCACGGGGCGCGAGACCTTTGATCTGGATGACGGGCACATGGAAGTCGGCGTGGGCATCCATGGCGAGCCTGGCACGCACACGGAGAAGGTCGATAATGCCCATGCCATCGTGGCCACCGTGCTGGAAAAGCTGGGTGCTGCCCTTGATATCAACAGCGGCGACGAGGTGGTGTGCCTAGTCAACGGTTTGGGCGGCACCACGCCTTTGGAGCTGAGCCTGGTATTCGGCGAGGCGTCCGCGCAGCTGGCGGAGAAGGGGATTACGGTAGTGCGCTCCATGGTGGGCAACTTCGTTACCGCGGTCAATATGCACGGCGTATCCATCACGCTGCTCAAGGCGGACGATGAGCTGCTCGAGCTTATCGATGCCCCAACTTCAGCCCCCGCCTGGCCGCATACCTTGGGCAGTGCCAAGCAGGTGGAATCGGCGCGGATTACCTTTGAGGATGAATTACTCAGCGAAGGCGCAGAAAACCAGTGGTTGAGTGACTTCGTCGGCCGCGTGCAATCCTCCATCGAGGAACTGACCGAGCTTGACCGCAAGGCCGGCGATGGGGATTTCGGTACCAATATGGAGGCGGCGCTGGAAAGCATTGAACTGCCGCTGCGCGGTTCGGATGATGAGATTTTCACCGGCCTGGCCAAGCGCTTCCTCGTTCTTGCGGGCGGAACCTCGGGCGCGGTCTTCGGCAGTTTCTTCAACGACATGGCCCGCGCGGAGACCTTAGCGGAAGGTTTAAGCAGCGCGGTGGAGTTCATTCAAGAACTGGGCGGCGCGCAGCGCGGGGATTGCACCATGCTGGATGCGCTCATTCCGGCCGCGGAGAAGGCGCAAGAAATCGGTGCGGAGCGCCCAGACGAGCAAACGCTCCAGGCCCTGTACGAGGCCGCGCGGGAGGGTGTGGAAGAAACCGGAAAGATCGCCGCCAAGAAGGGGCGCGCGTCCTATCTGGGCGATCGCAGCAAGGGAGTCATAGATCCCGGTGCCCTCGTGGTTAGCTGGCTATTTGGGGGACAAGCCTTGTCAGCTGACTAGGGGGAGAACGATAGCGCGATCGCTGAGAGCGTTATGTCTTGCACAGCGGAGAGGAAGTAAATTCTTTACAATGGCTGGCATGACTCAGAAGACCGCAACTGCAACGATGCATACCAACTACGGCGATATTGTTATCGATCTCTTCGGTAACCACGCACCGGTAACCGTTGAAAACTTCATCGGTTTGGCCAAGGGCGAAAAGGACTACTCCACCCAGAACGCAAAGGGCGAGCAGTCCGGCCCGTTCTACGATGGCGCCATCTTCCACCGCATCATCGATAACTTCATGATCCAGGGCGGCGACCCCACCGGCACCGGCCGCGGTGGCCCGGGCTACCAGTTCCAGGACGAGTTCCACCCAGAGCTGCAGTTCGACCGCCCATTCCTGCTGGCCATGGCCAATGCTGGCCCAGGCACCAACGGTTCCCAGTTCTTCATCACCGTGGCGCCGACCCCGCACCTGAACAACCACCACACCATCTTCGGTGAGGTTACGGATCCAGCTTCCCAGGAAGTCGTTTCCAAGATTGGCAAGGTCGACACCGACCGCATGGACCGTCCGCACGAGGACGTTGTCATCGAGTCCATCGATATCGCCTAAGCGTTTTCTCGCACCGCGCCCGGCACCACACTCCTTCCTGTGGTGCCGGGTTCGTTTAGTTTTATCCGAATGCCAACAAAGGGTCAGCTTCTACGCCATGGTGAAAAATTATTTGCGAACCGCCCCCGTTACCTCGACCATCGCCGCGATCTGCATCATCGCGTGGTCAATTACCGCGGTACAAGCTCGCACATTGGGCGAGACCTTCTTTCTCTCCACGCTGAGCCAAGACTGGGCCTTGTGGGGGCCGCAGTACGCCGATGCGCCGCTAACGGCGCTGTCCTCGGAATTCATGCACTTGGACGGCGGGCACCTCGCGGTCAATATGGTGATGCTCCTGCTCATCGGTAGGGAAGTAGAGCGCGCCTTAGATACCGGGCTATACATTGCCGCGTACCTAGTTTCTTGTTTGGGCGCTTCCGCCATGGTGCTGTGGTTCGATTTTGGCACGCCCACGGTAGGCGCCTCCGGGGCGATCTTTGCCCTGATGGGCATGCTGGTGGGCGTCTTCCGGCAACGCGGGATGGACTTGCGTGCGCCCATCGTCCTCGTATTGGTCAATGTGGGCTATACCTTCGTCGCAGAGGGAGTCTCCCTGTGGGGCCACCTGGGTGGGTTGTGCACCGGCATTGTCTTGAGCTTCTTCCTCTTTCATCGAAATAAATCCGTGCGCTGGGCGGGTGTCGCTCTTACCGGTGCGGTCATCATTGTGTTATTAGCCCTGCGAGCTGGGGTTTGGGGATAACTGTGGAATTTGATCACCGGAATGGGTGTGCGAAAGAAATCCACAATAGTTATCCACATTGTGGATAACCACATTCTTGTAATTTACCGAACGCTTTTCCGGAGTTTTCCCTGATCGCACAGGTTATAGCGGTATCGGCGGCCGAAAAATCACCTGTGGAAGCCCGTGAAAACACTTATCCACAGGGTGGGGATAAGTCTGTGAAATAAATATTCCACAGGTTTCTTCCACAGCCTGTGGATAACTTTGTACCCATTGTGTGGGCGAATTGGTAAATTGGGGCCACTGACCTGCACAAGGAGGACTGTGGATAAGCAACCGCACGCTGTGATCGTCGGCGCAGGACCCAATGGGCTCACCGCCGCGGCCCGGCTCGCCACGGCCGGTTGGCGCGTGGATGTGTATGAGCGCGCCAGCCACCCGGGTGGGGCGGCGGCATCGTCGACGGAGATCTTCCCAGGCACCGTCGTCGATCTCGGCGCGGCCGGTCATCCTTTCGGCATCGCGAGCCCGGCCTTCCGCGCGCTCGATCTGGAATCGCACGGCCTGCGCTGGTGCCATGCGCGCTATCCCATGGCCCATCCACTGGAGGGCGCGCAGGCGGGCATTCTTCACAATTCTCTAGAGGAGACCGCCGCGGGGCTCGGCACCGATGCCCGGGCGTGGACCCGCCTGCACGGCCACGTGGTGCGCAATATCGACGAGCACGTGAATAACGCGCTCACCCCGCTGGTGCGCTGGCCTGAGCACCCAGTGCGCTTGGCGCAATTCGGCGCGCCGGGCGTGCTTCCGGCGAGCGCGCTCGCGCGGGCGGCATTTACTTCCCCGCAGGCCCGCGCCTTATTCGCCGGTAGTGCGGTGCACGCCATTACCTCGCCTACCAGGGCTTTTACCTCCGCTTTCGGCCTGCTCTTTGGCGCGCTCGGCATGACCCGCGGCTGGCCAGTGGTGGAAGGCGGTACGCAGGCGCTTGCCGATGCCCTCGTCTCCCTCCTCCGCTCCCACAACGCCCGCATCTACACCGGCGCCGACATCACGGATGTGCGCAGCCTGCCCCGCGCGGATGCCCTTATCCTCAATCTCACCCCGCGCCAGATCCTTAGGCTGGGCGGGCTCGACCTTCCTGCACGGACTCGACGAAACCTGCGGCGGTGGCGCTATGGCAGCGCGGTGTACAAGGTGGATTTTCACTTAAGCGAACCCGTGCCGTGGGCCGATCCCCGCGTGGGCCAAGCGGGCACCGTCCACGTGGGCGGCAGCGTGGAGGAGATTGGTGGGGCGGAAAGGGACATCGGCAAGCCCCGCATGCCCGAGCGTCCCCTGGTCATGGTGTGTCAACAGTACGTGGCCGACCCGTCGCGCGGGCTGGTGCTGTGGACCTATGCGCACGTGCCGCACGGCTATGAGGAGCGTTATCCACGGGAGGTGACCGGCCTCATTGCGCGACAGATCGAGCGCTTCGCACCAGGTTTTCGCGATACCATCCTGGCCACCCGCGCGACGAGCCCGGCTGACCTGGAGCGCTGGAACCCCAACCTCGTGGGTGGCGATATCGCCGGTGGCGCCATGACCGGGCTGCAGACCGTGCTGCGCCCGCGCCTTTCCGCGCACCCGCACCGGCTCGCGCCGGGAGTATTCATGGCATCGGGGTCCGCCGCGCCCGGGGCCGGCGCCCATGGCATGCCCGGGTGGTGGGCCGCTGAAAGTGCGGCTACGCCTTAATGGGCGCGCGGCGTTCGCAGTAGAGGAATACCGCACCGATCATCCACAGCGTCACCGCGGCAAGATATCCGGGGGTGGTCGTGGTCTGCGGCTCGATACTATTGCCTGGGATAAGCCCAGTAACCAGTGGCTCCAGCACGAAACCGAGCACGGCGACGTAATCTAGCCAGCCCAACCTGTGGGAAAATGCCCCCGCCACGCCGAAAAGTGGCCCGGCGATAAGGGCAAAGAGGAACCACGCGCCATTAGCTAAAAACGCCGTCTGCCAGTCGTAGATACCAAAGGCGGAAAGCAGCCCGTAGTGCACCGCCAACATGAGCAGGAGTATGCCGGCTCCTGCGAAAAAGGCCGTGGTCCACCGGTGAGAGCACGCCTTGCCCATGAGGTAAGCAAATAGCGCCCACACCATGCCAGAGCCCAGCACTGGGCCAAGGTAATTGCGTAAGGACAGGCGCGCGGGTGCGGTGCCTTCGATCAGGGCGGGATCAGAAAACGCGATATGGACGACGGCATAGGCCACCGAGACGGCTAAGCCGGCCAAGAGAACGTACTGGGACCGGTGCCGCGGCGGTGCGGGCGAACGATTGGTCATGGTGTGCTCCTTGAGATGAGGATCCCGCCATGTCCGAGGCGAGTACTTGTGAAGGACATGAAACGGTTATAATTTCAATAATAATAATTGCATGCGCGATATCGCGGAAGAGCACTCTTAGTGGTCATTTAGACAGTAGATCGCACCCAATTTATCCCCGCGCTTTTGCAGGGTAGCTGCTTAATGACAAGACCGGAGGGCCCAGTTGAGCAGACTGATTATCAAGGCAATGAGCATGGATATGTCTCAAAATGCTCATATAGGGCTAGTCATGAAGCAACAACCACAGTGCTAAGGGCTACGTAACTTAAAGGAGATAAGTGGCCAGCTCTCATCTTTATTCTTCCGTAGGCCATTCTTTGGTCGGGCGCATAAAGATATCCATCATCGAGAGGTTGGGATCTGACGAGGCAAAGATCCGGTCTGTTATATCACGCGGCGACCAGCTATCAGGGAAATCCTTGAACTCATTTGTGACAGTTCCGAGGGCCAAATCGGGACTATTTTTAACAGCAGTGAGGATGGTGAAAACCTCGTCAGGGGTGGCGTGGAAAGAGTTTATGTCATTAGCGCCGGTGGCATCAGCAATGCTGGCCCAATCATTTACTTCCGCAATATCGCTTAAAATATTAGAAACAATAGTTTCTGGTTTTAAATTCATATTTACGTTCTCCTGACGTGACGCGGTGGTTGGGTAGGTAGCGCGCTTGCTAGAGAGAAGCCGAGGGTAGAGGTGGCATCGGCAAGCGATACTTCCTAAAGATCAATGTAGCCCAGTGGCTGGTGCGGATCTATGGCTAAGCGAAGTTGAGCATCACAGTCGATAGTCCTCGACAATCTCACATAAAAAATTGAAAGTGACCCCATTGACAACGGCTTATGGTACCAATAGGTTATAACATAGTGCTGCGCTGGGATATCGGCGCGTTTATGGGATGGTGCCTGCCCACACAACAGAAAAGTGAACGAAATATGCAGACACAGACGAAGGGCCACGTAGAAGGCCTGTACATCGACGAGAACGTCGAGCTGCGCGCCGGGGCGCTTAACTTTGGTGGGCGCATTGAAGACATCTCGTTTGGTGATGTCCCCGCAGCGCAGGCGGCCTGGCAATCCGGTGACCCGGATGTGCTGCTGTGGGTCCCAGGTTTTGTGGACTTGCACAATCACGGCGGCAATGGTGGAAGCTTTCCCAATGGTGATTATGACCAGTGCCGCGCCGCCGCGCGATTTCATCGCGCCCACGGCACCACCACGCTGATAGCCAGCATGGTTTCTGGAACGCAAGCGGAGTTGTGCGCGCGGGCGGATTTGCTCGCCACGCTCGCAGATGAGGGGGATATCGCGGGCATCCATATGGAAGGTCCATTCATCGCCGCGGCCAAATGTGGCGCGCAGGATCCATCGCGCATCGTGCCAGGGGACCCTGACTTTTTCCGCGCGGTGATCGATGCCGCCCGCGGTCACCTGCGGTCCATTACCTTCGCCCCAGAAACCCCGGCCGCCGCGGAGCTCCTTCAGGTCTGCGCAGAGCGCGATATTATCGCCAGCTTGGGCCATACCGAAGCCGATTATGAGACCACGCTGCGGATCATGGAACAGGCGAAAGACTTGGGCGTCACCGTGACCGGGACTCACCTTTTTAATGCCATGCCGCCCATCCACCACCGTGCACCCGGCACGGTGGCCGCGCTACTCACCGGCTCGAAGGCCGGCGATGCGGGGGTAGAGCTTATTGCCGATGGCGTGCATCTTGCCGATGGCACCGTGGACATGGCCTATAACCGCCGCTCCTTTGCGGTCACCGATGCGATGGCCGCTGCCGGCATGGCCGATGGCTCCTATGAGCTGGGCTCCCTGCCCGTTACCGTGACCGATGGCGTGGCGCGGGTGGACAGTGGCGCCATCGCCGGTGGAACCTCCACCTTGGCGCAGCAATTTGCGCGTTTTGCCGCGCGCCACGGCGCAGAGGAGGCGGTTCGGTTTACCTCCACCACGGCCGCGGACGTACTGGGGGATAAGGACGTGGGCCGCCTGGCTCCCGGTAAGCGCGCCAACCTCGTGGGCTTGAATGCGCGATTCGAACCTGTGCGAGTCATCGCTAATGGTATCGATATCACCGCCGCGACAGATACTGATTCACGTTAGGAAAGCACTGCATGGACATCCTCATTCGTTCCACACCAGCAGAGGTGGCTATTGCCGCCGCCGATATCTTCGTCCGCTATGCCAACGCCGGGGCCACCTTGGGCCTGGCCACGGGTTCTACTCCGGTAGCGATGTATCAAGAACTCACCGCCCGCTACGAGCGCCAAGAGGTGAGTTTCGCTCGCAGCCGAGCCTTCCTCCTCGATGAATACGTGGGGCTGGCTCGCTCCCATGAGCAGTCGTATTACTCCACCATCCGCCGCGTATTTACCAGTCACGTCGACTTCATCGATGAGTTAGTGCAGAGCCCCGAGGGCGATGCCGCGGACTCGGACCGCGCCGCAGCCGCCTATGACCAGGCCATTCGCCATGCTGGCGGCATCGATATCCAGCTGCTGGGCATCGGTGGCAATGGGCACATCGGCTTTAATGAGCCCTCCAGCTCCTTGCAATCGCGCACGCGCCTGGAAACGCTGCACCCGCGGACGGTGCAGGATAATGCCCGCTTCTTCGAGAACACGGACAGTGTTCCTCGCTATGCGCTGACCCAGGGGCTTGGCACCATCAGCGAGGCCCGTCACCTATTGCTGCTGGCCACTGGGACCGAAAAATCCAGCGCGGTCCGCGACATGGTGGAGGGCCCGCTGTCCGCGCACTGCCCGGCCTCGGTCCTCCAGCTACACCCACGGGCCACGGTGATTCTCGATGAAGACGCGGCTTCCCAGTTGGAAGATTACGAGTACTACCGCTTTGTGGATGAGCACCGTCCGCACTGAAGCCCTCTTTTACCTCTTTACACCTTTGAAAGGACTCCTCTCGTGAAACTCAATATTATGGGGCCGCTGCAGCGGCTCGGAAAGGCGCTGATGGGCGCCGTGGCAGTACTGCCTGTCGCGGCGATCCTCGGCGGCGTTGGCTACTGGATAGCCAGCGTTGCCGGCCAGGATAACGTTGTCGCGCAGCTGCTGGTCAGCTCCGGCGGTGCCGTGCTGGATAATCTGGGCTGGATCTTCGCCGTTGCCATCGCCTTTGGCCTGGCCAAAGACTCCAATGGTGCCTCCGCACTGTCCGGTTTCCTGGCGTATGCCACCTTCATGAAGCTCTTGGGCCCCGACGCGGTGGCCGGCTATCGCGGCATCGAAGATCCCGAGGCTCTTACGGGCGACGAAGCCGTCGAATGGGCGGCTGAAGGTTGGAATGCAGTCGGTGACGGCAACGTTCTTTTCGGCATCCTTGCAGGCATCATGGCGGCGATGGTCTATAACCGCTTCCATGGCACTAAGCTGCCGGACTTCCTGGCCTTCTTCTCTGGCCGCCGCCTCGTCCCCATCCTCACTGCGCTTTTCGCCATCGTGGTTTCCGCCATCCTCTACTTCGTATGGCCCTTCATTTACCACGCGCTCTTCAACTTCGGTACCTCCATCCAGGGCCTCGGTGCTGCGGGTGCGGGCATCTACGGCGTGGCCAACCGCCTGCTCATTCCGACGGGTCTGCACCACGCACTGAACTCCGTGTTCTGGTTCGACGTTATTGGTATTAACGACATCGGTAACTTCCAATCCGGCCAATCCACTATCGACGCGGCCGCCGCGGCTACCTCCGCCGCAGAGTGCCCTGGTATTTGGGAAAACGGACAATGCACCGTGGACGGAGTGGTTGGACGCTACCAGGCCGGATTCTTCCCAATCATGATGTTCGGCCTGCCAGGTGCCGCCCTGGCCATGTACCTGCGCGCGGATAAGGGCCGCCGCAAGGTCATCGGCTCCCTCATGGCCGCCGGCGCCCTAGCCTCCTTCTTCACCGGCGTGACCGAGCCGCTGGAATTCTCCTTTATGTTCGTCGCCCCGCTGCTTTATGTGGTGCACGCGCTGCTGACGGGCCTGTCGGTCTTTATCGCCTCCGCGATGGAATGGACCGCGGGATTCGGCTTCTCCGCAGGTTTTGTGGATATGTTGTTGTCCTCGCAAAACCCGCTGGCCAATAAGTGGTACATGCTCCTAATTATGGGCGTTATCTTCTTCGCCCTGTATTTCGTTATCTTCTACTACCTCATCGGCTGGTTTAACCTGAAGACCCCAGGCCGCGGCGATGAAGAGGACGCCCCTGAAGACGACGATGCCGCCACGGGCGATGACAAGACTGCCGCGTCCGCCTCCCGCATCATCGAGGGTCTCGGCGGCAAGGACAATATCGATTCCTTGGATTACTGCACCACCCGCCTGCGCGTGGGTGTAAAGGATCGCGCGCTTGTCGATGACCCCACTATCAAGCGCGCCGGGATTTCCGGCGTCATCCACCCTTCCGAAAAGAACGTGCAGGTCATCGTGGGCCCCTCCGTGCAGTTCATGTTTGATGAGGTCAACCACCAACTGCGCACCGGCTCCGCCTCGGTAGCTACGAAGTCGGCAAAGCCCAGCGAAGACGCTCGCCCCGCAAAGAAGATCGGCACCGATGTTCAGCTCCACGCCCCCTTTGAGGGAACCGTCGTGCCGCTTTCTGAGGTCCCCGATGAGTCCTTTGCCCAGGGCATGGTGGGCGAAGGCTTTGCCGTCATTCCTACCGTGATCGATGCCTTCGATGTCTGTGCCCCAGTAGATGGCACCATCACCATGGTCTTCAAAACCGGCCATGCCTTCGGCATGCGGACCGAAGAAGGCCTCGACCTGCTCATTCACATCGGCATCGATACCGTGGAATTGAAGGGCGAGGGCTTTACCAAGCTCATGGACAAGGGCGATGTCGTCCGCGCCGGCACCCCCATCATCGCGGTGGAGTCTGAGAAGCTGCGCGAACGCGGCATCAACCTCATCACCCCGGTGGTCTGTCCCACGGCCAAGCAAATCGCTGGAGTAGATATCGAACACGAGGGCCGCGCTGACCAGAGCGTCTCCGTTGCCCGTGTGCGCCCGGCTGGCCACTAGAGTTTGCCCTTCCAGCTTTTCTTTGAGACTGGTGGCCAAGTCTAGAAGTTCGTCCGCGTTATCTGCGGGACGCTGTTGAGATAGATTTCGTTGCGCCTTGCGCACGAACTTTGCTCGTGTGCCGGCGCCGCGCGCCATTGGGGAAGCGGCAGGAAGTTCCGCCAGTAGTGCCGTAAGTGTTTGGCGGCACTGTTGGCGGCGTCTAACGTGTACTTGTAGTCTCCAGTGTCCCCGTGGCCTCCGATGAACAAAGCTCACTGAAATGTCCGAGAAACAAAACCCGGGGCACTTCAGTGCGGAATTATAAGGCTCTAGGTAGAAAAATCAACAATGTACGCTTGCTTTTCAGAACTAGGAACTTTAGTTCCCAGCCTGCAAATAAACTTCTCATTCAGTTACTAGACGCGATACTCTGTAAACGGCTTCGCAACATCGTGTATAGCCACTCGTTCTTACCACCTAGAAGTGTTATGTCCATGAGGTTTTTGGACTTGGAGTCCAGCTACTTTGTGGACTCGGAGTCTAGGGACTTTGTGGACGCG
>NZ_JBEHFT010000036.1:0-19489 GCF_040225455.1 Corynebacterium sp. KPL2838
GACCTCACACACTTGATGTGGGTCAGGTTCCTATTAGCAGTTTGGAGTATGTCACTGCCTTCGGCGGCATCACCCCCCGGATCATTGTCAGACAGGGACGAAAATAAGCCATACCGAAGCCAGCGACTAGTTCCACTGCTCCTCAAAAAGAAAAGCAAAAGGAACGCAGACAAACATAACCTGCCCCTGCACAGGGGCAGAGTTACGAATCCTGGGTAACCTCAAGCGGAACTGCTAACAACGTAATGGGCAGGATCTATCAAGATAAATGGTGATATAACTTTGTACGGCGTGTCAGCCTTCCCAAAGCCTCAAGTTCAACTTAAACTTAAGCGCACAATAGACAGCTCACGCCGCAGGTAGCAGTCCGGAGGAGGGGAACCTTCGGAATGCGGCCGCGGTAAATTTTCAAGGACGTTTACCTATGCGCAAAAACACTTCCCCGGGCAAGGCCCGCAAGGGGCTCGCGGTAGCAGCCATGCCGACCGCCATTGCTGTTGGACTTGCCCTGCTGCCCAATGCCACCGCCCAAAGCTCTCTCGGTGACATGAGCTCTGCTCAGTCAGGCAACGGTAGCAGTCTGTCTGATCACTTTGCGCCCAAGGATCCGCCGGCCCGTACCCCAGTGGAAACCGAATACCCACAGGTGGAGGGCCTGCCGGATGGTGTAAAGATCAACCGTGTGGAGTACCTGTCCAACCGTCACCTGATGGTTTATATCCAGTCCGCAGCCATGCCGGATCACGAGCAGAAGGTGCAGATCCAGCTCGCGCGCGACTGGTATTCGCAGCCGGAGAAGAAGTTCCCAGAGGTATGGGCACTTGATGGCCTGCGCGCCCGCGATGACGAGTCCGGCTGGACCATTGAGACCAATATCCTCAACCAGTACGCGGACCGCAACGTCAACCTCATTATGCCAGTGGGCGGCGAATCCTCCTTCTACTCCGACTGGCAGCAGCCGGATGCAGGCAAGAACTACAAGTGGGAGACCTTCCTGACCAAGGAATTGGTTCCCATCTTGGATAAGGAATACCGCTCCAACCAGAAGCGTGCGGTCACTGGGCTGTCCATGGGTGGTACCGCGGCGATCAACTTGGCGGAGCGCAACCCCCACCTGTTCGGTTTCGTGGGTTCGTTCTCTGGCTACCTGGATACGACCACCCGCGGCATGCCGCAGGCCATCATGGCCGCGCAGCGCGATGCCGGTGGATTCGATTCCCACAAGATGTGGGGCGAGCCGGGCTCGCAGGACTGGATCGACCACGATCCGAAGCTGGGCATCGAAAACCTCAAGGACATGCAGGTCTATGTCTCTGCCGGTAACGGCAAGGATGACTTTGGCAATGCCACCTCCGTGGCCAAGGGTCAGGCCAGCTTGGCCGGCATGGGGCTCGAGGTCATCTCCCGCATGTCCACCCAGACCTTCGTGGATTACGCGAAGCGCGCCAATGTGGAACCTGTGGTGAAATTCCGCCCCTCCGGCGTGCACAGCTGGGAATTCTGGCAATTTGAGATGCAGAATGCATGGCCGTACATTGCGGATGCCCTCAATATTGACAAGGCCGACCGCGGTGCGAACTGTCAGACCGAAGGCGAGATCGCCAAGGCCACCAAGGAAGGCCGCATCGGTTCCTGCCTGAATAACGAATATGACGTTGCTGATAAGGGCAAGGCACAAGACTTCGAAACTGGTACGGCGTACTGGTCCCCGGAGACCGGTGCGCATGCCCTGTACGGCCGCATTGGCGCCCGCTATGCGGAAATCGGTGGCCCTACCACTTGGTTGGGCTTCCCGAAGTCCGATGAACTTAAGACGCCAGATGGCAAGGGACGCTACGTGCACTTCGAAAACGGTTCCATTTACTGGAGCCCAGAGACCGGCGCCTGGGAAATCACCGGCGACATGTTTAAGAAGTGGGGCGAGAAGGGCTATGAAGGCGGCGATCTGAAGTACCCGACCGGCCCGGTCAAGAAGGTGGGCGAAGGCTTTACCCAGGAATTCCAAAACGGCGTTTTGACCCGCAACCCGGACGGCAAGAACCAGGTGTCCTTTGGTGCCATTGGCAAAAAGTACAAGGATATGGGCGGTGTCGAATCCCCACTGGGCTTCCCCACGGACGGTGAGAAGAAGGTCAAGGATGGCAATGGCTTCTTCCAGGAATTTGAGCATGGCTCCATCTACTGGTCCCCAGAATCCGGTGCGCACTACATCTTGAAGGGTGCCATCATGGATGAATGGGGTAAGAAGGGCTGGGAACACGGCGAATTTGGCTGGCCCACCTCTGATTACTCCGAAATCGCAGCTGGTGGATTGAAGCAGGAGTTCCAGCACGGAACGATCAGTGAAGTCATGGGCCGCGTACAGGCTGAAAAGAAATAAGCATGCGTAAATTAGCCATCGTAGGAGCGGTCTTATGCCTCGGCTTGGCAGGGTGTGACTCTGCCACCGTGGATAGTGACTCCGGCAATGACACTTCGGTGGCGCCGCTGTCGCGTGAAAAGACCTCCGAAGAATCGACCACGAGCAGCAGCGAGTCTGCATCTAGCAGCGCTTCCTCCTCGGAGGAGCCCTCCGAGTCCAAGCACGATTCCAAGGGCTCCGCTGAGCCGCGGAACGGGTCTGGTTCCGCGAACTCCCCGGAGGACCGTGGTGCCCGCGAGATCTCTGAAATCCCGTCCGCGCAGCTGCCCAAGGAAGAGGCTGCGTATCTGGATTCGTTAAAGGATGCTGGCGTGAACGTCGATGGGGTAGAAGATCAGCTCCTCGGTGCAGGCCAGGGCGCTTGCGGTGACAATGACATCACTATTCCCGCAGTGGCCGGGCAACTGATTGAGCAGCAACGCTCTGATAAGGACTTTGACGAGCTCACCAAGCTGCTTCAGAACAACGCACGTTCAGCCCTTTGCTAGCTTCCTTTGAGGTTTTCCGGGTACAACTAGTTCATGCGAAAAATCATTACCGTTGTTGCCGTCCTTGCCCTTCTCGTCGTCATCGGCGTGGGGGCGGTGCACTACCTCACGACCTCGGACTCGGCGGGGCCTAGCGCCCCCAAGGAGTCAGAGTCTGCAGCACCACCGGAGCAATCCCAGCCGGATTGGTGCCCGGCCGTGGAGTTTATTTCCGCGCCAGGTACCTGGGAATCTGCCGCCGACGATGATCCCCTCAATCCTTCTGCTAATCCGCGCTCGTTCATGCTGTCTATTACGCAGCCGTTGCAGGAGGCTTACGGGGATAATGTAAAGGTATGGACCCTTCCTTATACTGCGCAATTTAAAAACATCAATGCGCAGGAGGAAATGAGCTACGACGATTCCCGCAATGAGGGCACCGCGAAGCTGAATGAGGAGCTGCGCGGCATGCACGATAGCTGCCCACAGACCAAGTTCATTTTGAGCGGTTTCTCCCAAGGCGCGGTCATCGCCGGCGATGTCGCGGATGATATCGGCGGCGGCGAAGGCGTAATCCCGGCGGATAATATTGCGGGCGTGGCGCTGATTGCAGATGGCCGTCGGGAAAACGGCGTGGGCCAAAATCCAGGCCACGAGCTCGGTGGAATCGGTGCCGAAATCGCCTTGGAACCCGTCTCCGGGCTTGTCCAGCCCATCGTGCCCGGAGCGACCATGCGCGGTGCGCGCCCGCACGGCTTCGGTGAGCTCGCGGATAGGACCTTCCAGATCTGTGCTCCCAATGACTCCGTGTGCGATGCGCCCACCGGCGTGGGCAATGGTTTGGAACGCGCCAAGGATTTGATCGGGGCCAATGGAGTACACGCGCAGTACGCCGATAACGGCGGCGTGATTGAGGGGACTACTGCGAACCAGTGGGTTGTGGACTGGGCCCACCGTGTCATTGATGCCGTGTAATATGAGGCGCTATAACATCGATATTTTTTAAGACAAAAGCATTTACCAAAGGAGAATCGATGGATTTACAGCAACTCATGGGGAAGTTTTTTGACGCCGAGGGCAATATCGCCCTCCCCGCAGAACTCACCTTGGCAGGCTTGGCCGAGACCCTCTACCAGGCAGACGCGGATACCTCGCAGGTAGTAATGCGACAGTGGCTCTACGGTGAGGAAGACACCGCCCGTAAGCTCAGCCGCCAGGAGATCAATACCCGGATCAAAGTGGTGGCAGCGCGCCTGCAACAGGTAACAGAACCCGGCACCCGCGTGGCCATCCTGGCGGGCAACTCCCCCGAGTACCTCTTCGGTTTCTTGGGCGCGATGTACGCGGGAATGACCCCGATTCCGCTCTATGATCCGAATGAGCCCGGGCACGCGGATCACCTCAAGGCGGTTTTTGCTGACTGTGAGCCCACTGTTGTGTTGACCAACCGCGTATCGGCCGCGGCGGTGCGCACCTATTTCTCCACCGAGCGCGAGCGCCCGCGCGTCATCTCCATCAATGCGCTGCCAGATTCCTTGGCGGCGTCATGGAAGCCGGTTGCTGGCGAGGGCGTGGATTCCACCGCCTTCTTGCAGTACACCTCTGGTTCCACGCGCACCCCTGCTGGCGTGGAGCTGAGCAACCGCGCGATTTTGGTGAATGTGCTCCAAATTTTCCGGGCTGTGAACCTGCAGTTCCCGCCACGCGTGGTGTCGTGGCTGCCGATGCACCACGATATGGGCATCATCTTGGCGCTATTCACCACTATTCTGGGCATCGAATTGGACATGATGACCCCGCGCGACTTCATCCAGCATCCCAACCGGTGGGTTGAGCGCATCAGCCGCCAGCCGGGTGAAGAGAAGAATACCTATACCGCCGTGCCCAATTTCGCCTTGGAATTGGCCGCGCGCTACGGCAAGGACGCGGATTTCTCCAACGTTGATGGAATCCTCATTGGTTCTGAACCGGTGACGGAACCAGCGGTGCAGAAATTCCTAGATACCTTCAGCGTCGAGCGTTCCGTGCTGCGTCCCTCCTATGGTTTGGCGGAAGCAACCCTCATCGTCGCTACCGCACAGGATAAAAAGCGCCCCGTCATTTCCCATTTCAACCGCGAAAAATTGGCGGACGGGCACGCTGTTATTGAGGAAAAGTCAGCTGCAACGGTTGCCTTCGCCTCGAATGGCCAGGGCGTTTCGTTCCAGCACCTTGCCATCGTGGATCCTGAAACCAAGGCCGAGGTCCCAGAGGGCACCATCGGTGAAATCTGGGTGCATGGACAAAATATGGCAACTGGCTATCTCAACCGCCCAGAAGAAACCGCGGCTACCTTCCGCAATACCCTGGGTGAGCGCATCCAGGATGGCCTACCAGAGGATGACTGGTGGATGGCCACTGGCGATCTCGCTACCATCATCGAGGGCGAGCTGTATATCACCGGACGGCTTAAGGATCTCATTGTCATCGCCGGGCGCAATCACTACCCGCAGGATATTGAAGGCACCGTGCAGGACGCATCCGCGCACGTGCGCCCAGATTCCATCGCTGCGTTTGCCGTGGAGGGCGAAAACTCAGAATCCTTGGTGCTCTTGGTGGAGCGCGCCGATGACGCGGATCCGTCCGGCGACGCCGCCGCCAGCGACGCAATTCGCACGGCCGTGACAAAGAATCACGGCATTACCCCGAGCGATATCGTGTGGAAGGCGCCAGGGGAAATTAAGCGCACCTCCTCGCATAAGATTGCCCGCCGCGTGGCGAAAAAGGACTACCAAGCCTAAAGCCGGATTCGGACGTTAAGTTAACAAGGTGACAAAATAGAGCGATATAGGTATTTGTCGTTCTATTAACCCCACTAGGAAAGACGGTTTATGACCATCGAGCAACTTCGTGCATGGCTGCGTGACTGGGTATCCCAGGCCACGGGCGTAGCGGCCACAGAGATTTTAGATTCCACCCCACTGGAAAACTATGGTCTTTCTTCTCGGGATGCCGTAGTGCTGTCGGGCGAATTAGAAAATCTTTTAGGCACGCGGCTCGATGCGACGGTGGCGTATGAGTACCCCACGATTGAGCTTCTAGCTAATCGCTTGCTTAATGAGCCCGCGGGGCGACATGACGATGCACCGCGCGTGCAGCGCAAAGCTCGCGCCGCGCGGGGGTCTGATATTGCGGTTATCGGCTTGTCTGGACGTTTCCCAGGCGCTAAAGATGTGCCGGAATTTTGGACCATGCTCGCTGAATCGCGCGCGGGCACGGGGCCGCTGCCGGTGGGGCGGTGGTCTGAGTACAGCGCCGATCCCGTAATGAGTGAGAAGATCGCGCAGCACAATACCGATGGCGGTTATATCGACGATGTTGCGTCCTTTGATGCGGAGTTCTTCGGCCTATCGCCGCTGGAGGCCGCGAATATGGATCCGCAGCAGCGCATCCTGCTCGAGTTGGTATGGCACGCGTTGGAGAACGCGGGCCTTCCCGCCAATGAGCTGCGCGGCACGCACACGGGCGTGTACATGGGCTCGACCAATAATGATTACGGCATGCTGATTACCGCCGATCCCACGGAGATGCATCCTTATGCGCTCACGGGTAGTTCCTCGGCAATCGTTGCCAACCGCATTTCTTATGCCCTGGATTTCCGCGGCCCGTCCATCAATGTGGATACGGCCTGCTCGTCTTCCTTGGTCGCGGTTGACCATGCAATCAAGGATCTGCGCACCGGCGCCGCCGATGTAGCGCTGGCGGGTGGCGTGAATATCTTGGCTGCCCCGCACGCTTCCACCGCCTTTTCGGAATTGGGCGTTACTTCTCCTACCAGCGCCATTCATGCTTTTTCTGATGACGCCGATGGCATCGTGCGTGCCGATGCCGCCGGTGTTCTGGTGCTCAAGCGCCTAGAGGACGCGGAGGTCGATGGCGATGAAATCCTAGCCGTTCTTAAGGGCTCTGCCGTCAATTCCGATGGTCACTCGAATGGCCTGACCGCACCTAATCCAGAAGCGCAAGAAGACGTGCTGCGCCGTGCCTACGCGGACGCGGGCGTAGCACCCGAGGATGTGGATTATGTGGAGGCCCACGGAACGGGCACCATCTTGGGAGATCCCATCGAGGCTAGCGCGCTCGGTCGCGTGCTGGGTACTGGGCGTGGGATGGAATCGCCCGTCCTCTTGGGCTCTGCCAAGACCAATATCGGCCACTCTGAATCCGCTGCGGGTGTCGTAGGCCTCATCAAGGTCATCGAGGCCATGCGGCACGATATTATCCCGGCGAATATCAATTACTCCGGGCCCAATCGCTATATCGATTTCGTGGGCGAGCGCCTCGAGGTCGTTGAAGACCCGCGCGAATGGCCTGAATACTCTGGGAAAAAGGTGGCCGGCGTATCGGGCTTTGGCTTTGGCGGCACGAATGTCCACGTCGTCTTGACGGATTACCAGGGCACCCCGCACAGCAGTGATCCGCAGTTATCCACCGAAACGGTGGCGTTGCCGGTCTCTGGCCTCTTGCCGTCTCGCCGCGCGCGTGCGGCCGGCCTGCTCGCGGATTTCTTAGAGGCAGAGCAGCCAGACTTGGCAGATGTTGCGCGCACGGTTGCCCGCCGCAACCACTCGCGCTCGCGCGCCGTCGTCATGGCTAGCTCCACTGAAGAGGCCATTAAGCGCCTGCGCCAGGTGGCCGAGGGCAAGGTGTCTGTCGGCATTGCCGCCGCGGATTCCCCGCAGGTGCAGGGGCCGGTCTTCGTATATTCAGGCTTTGGTTCCCAACACCGCAAGATGGCGAAGGACATGATCGCCCTCTCACCGCTGTTTAGCGCGCGGCTGAAAGAGCTCGATGCCATCGTGGATTTCGAGTCGGGCTGGTCCATCCTGGGCATCGTTGAAGACGATTCCCAAACCTATGACACGGAAACGGCGCAGGTTGCCATCACCGCCATCCAGATCGCGCTGACGGACCTACTGGCCTCCTTCGGCGTGCGTCCGGCGGGCGTTATGGGCATGTCCATGGGTGAAATCGCCGCGGCCTATGCCGCAGGTGGAATTTCCGCGCGGGATGCGATGATTATTGCTTGTCACCGCGCGCGCTTGATGGGTGAGGGAGAGGCATCGCTAAGCGATGCCGAGCAAGGAGCCATGGCCGTCGTCGAGCTATCCGCCGAAGACATTGCCGCCCTCGATACATCCATCGAGCCAGCCGTCTATACCGGCCCCGGCATGACTACCGTGGGTGGTCCGCGCCAGGCGGTACTGGAGCTGGTGGAAAAACTCGACGATGAAGGGAAATTCGCCCGCGCCCTCAACGTGAAGGCCGCGGGGCATACCTCTGCCGTCGACCCGATTTTGGGCGAGCTCGAAGCAGCCATCGCCGGCATGGAGGCCCGCCCGCTGCATACGACGCTCTTTTCCTCCGTGGATAAGGGCGAGGTCTATCGCCCCGGTACCACCGTCCACGATGAGGATTACTGGCTGCGCATGACCCGCTACCCGGTGTACCTGCAGGACGCTACGGAACAAGCCATTGCCGCAGGGCACACCCAGCTGGTGGAGATTTCGCCGAACCCGGTGGCGCTCATGGGGCTTATGTCTACGGCGTTTGCCGTGGGCAAGGCCGATGCGCAATTGCTGTATAGCTTAAAGCGCAAGGTGGACCCTACCGAGTCTTTGTTGGATTTGTTGAGCAAGCTCTACGTGACGGGAACCCCGGTGAATTTCGCCGCCGTAGTGGGGTCGGGCGCGCAGGCAGAAGCGCCGTATACGCAGTTCAACCGCCAGCGTTTTTGGACCAATGCGCGGCCTTCGGGCGGGGTCTCCGGCCTGCCCGGTAACCGCGTGAACTTGCCGGAGGGCAAGGTGGCCTTTTCCACCAACGCCGACCAAGCCCCGTCCGCGCTGGCCATCGTGGAGGCCGCCGCAGAAGCGGTGCAGCCTGGGGCACACATCGTGGCCGCGGAGGAACACCGCGATCTCCCGCCGTACGGGGAAATTACTACCGTCGTCACCACGTCCATTGGTGGAATGTCCATTGCCGTCTATAGCGTGCAGGACACGCGCACTGAGCTCTTGGCGGAAGGTTTTGCCTCCGGCCTGGATTTGGGCGCGGGCGCGATCCCTGGGGTGGCGGCGGTGCCAGAGGGCAACGCCGGCACGGAGACGGCTGCCGAGGAGGAGGATGTGGATGCCGTGCGCTGGGATCCACGGCAAGAGACCGTCGAGGACCGCTTGGCGCTTATCGTGTCCGAATCCATGGGCTATGACGTCTCGGATCTCCCGCGCGAGCTGCCGCTGATTGACCTGGGCCTCGATTCCTTGATGGGCATGCGCATTAAAAACCGCGTGGAAAATGACTTCCAGATTCCACCCTTGCAGGTACAGGCGCTTCGCGATGCCTCCTTGGCAGACGTCATCACCATGGTCGAGGAAGCCGTTGCGGGCGGCCGTATAGATAACGGTGATACTAGCGCCGACGCTGCACCGGCGGCTACAGAATCTGCGGCCGCAGCAGACGAGACCACCCAAGACTCGGAGCAGGGCGTGGGCATTGCCCCGCGCGATGCCTCTGAACGCATGGTCTTTGGCACGTGGGCAAGCATTACCGGTAAGGCCCCGGCGGGCGTGACCTCGCCGCTTCCGGAAATCTCCGAGGAAGTGGCAGCACAGATTGCCGAGCGTTTGCGCGAGCGCGCCCACATCGATGTCACCGCGCAGCAGGTCCTCGACGCCGAAGCACTGGAAACATTGTCTGACCTGGTCCGCGAGGGCCTCGAGACCGAGGTGGAAGGCAATATCCGCGTCTTGCGCGAGGCCGATGGGCCCGCCGTGTTCATGTTCCATCCGGCCGGTGGAACCACGGTGGTCTACCAACCGCTGACCCGCAGGCTGCCAGCGGATGTCGCCGTCTACGGCGTGGAAAGGATTGAGGGCTCCTTAGAAGAGCGAGCCGCCGCTTATATCGAGGACATCGTTCGCTATGCGCGCGGCCGCAAGGTCGTCCTCGGCGGTTGGTCCTTTGGCGGCGCTTTGGCCTACGAGGTGGCCTACCAGCTGGCAGAGCGCAGCAAGCGTGGGGAGGAGAGCGCAGAGGTCGCCTTCATTTCCTTGCTCGATACCACGCAGCCGTCCCACCCGGCACCGGATACGCCGGAGGAAACCCGCGCCCGGTGGGAGCGCTACGCCGCCTTTGCTAAGAAGACCTATGGCTTGGACTTCGAGCCGCCTTACGAGATGCTGGACACCATGGGTGAGGACGCTCTGATGACCATGCTGGCGGAATTCTTGGCCACGACGGATGCCTCCGAACACGGCCTTTCCGCCGGCGTCTTGGAGCACCAGCGCGCGTCCTTTGTGGATAACCAGATTTTGGCCAAGATCGATTTCCACCGCTGGGCCGATGTCAGCGTTCCTGTGGTGCTCTTCCGCTCAGAGCGGATGCATGACGGTGCGATCGAGCTAGAGCCGCGCTACGCTGAGATTGATCCGGATGGCGGCTGGGGCGTTATCGTTAAGGATCTAGAAATTGTGCAGCTGCCCGGTGATCACTTGGCAGTGCCGGACGAGCCAGCCATTGGCACCGTGGGCAAGCATATGAACGATTGGATCGAGGAGAAGATACGTGGCGGCCAAGCAAACAACCGCTGAGAAACTCGCTGACCTGCGCAAGCGCCTAGATGAGGCGCAAGATCCAGGCAGTGAGCGTTCCCGCACACGCCGCGACGAGGCAGGCCGTACCACTCCTCGCCAGCGCATCAACGAGCTCTTGGATGAAGGTTCCTTTGTGGAAACGGGCTCCTTGGGCAAGACCCCGGGTGACCCGGAAGCCATCTATTCCGATGGCGTGGTCACAGGCTATGGCCGCGTATCCGGTCGGCCCGTATGCATCTATGCTCACGACAAGACGGTCTACGGCGGTTCCGTGGGTGTCACCTTTGGTAAGAAAGTCACCGAGATCATGGATATGGCCATCAAGATTGGCTGCCCGGTCATCGGTATCCAGGATTCCGGTGGTGCACGTATCCAAGACGCGGTGACTTCGCTAGCCATGTACTCCGAAATCGCCCGCCGCCAGCTGCCGCTATCTGGCCGCAGCCCGCAGATTTCCATCATGATGGGTAAATCCGCCGGCGGCGCGGTCTACGCTCCGGTGACCACTGACTTTGTCATCGCGGTGGATGAGGAAGCGGAAATGTATGTCACCGGCCCCAACGTCATCCGTGAGGTTACCGGTGAAGACGTCACCTCCGCTGAGCTCGGCGGCGCCCGCCAACAGGAGCTGAACGGCAACGTTTCCGCCGTGGTGGATTCTGAGGAAGACGCCTTTGACATGGTGCGCGATATTTTGGATCACCTGCCGCTGACCTGCTTTGATGAATCGCCGACTTTCCCCGCGCCGTCTGATGCCGAAATCACCGAGGATGAGGACCTGAATTCCTTCATGCCGGATGACACCAATGCCGGTTACGACATGATGGACCTTCTCACCCAGCTTGGCGATGACGATGAGATCATCGAAATCCAGGAAAACTTCGCGCCGAATATGATCACCGCCTTTGGCCGCATCGACGGCAAGACGGTGGGTTTTGTGGCCAATAACCCCATGCACTTGGCCGGGTGCATTGATGCCGATGCCGCCGATAAGGGCGCGCGCTTTATCCGCATCTGCGATGCCTACAATGTTCCGCTCGTCTTCGTAGTCGATACGCCGGGCTACCTGCCGGGTGTGGAACAGGAGAAGGTGGGCCTGATTCACCGCGGTGCGAAGTTTGCCTTCGCCGTCGTGGAAGCCACCGTGCCGAAGGTCTCGCTCATCGTGCGCAAGGCCTACGGCGGCGCCTATGCCGTCATGGGGTCGAAGAACTTGAGCGGCGATATTAACTTGGCGTGGCCTACCGCGCAGATCGCTGTCATGGGTGCTGCCGCCGCCGTGGTCATGATTGCGGGAAAGCAGCTTGAGGCCGCCGAGACCCCAGAGCAGCGCGAGATGACCAAGAAGATGTTCATGGACTTCTACGATGAGACCATGACAGCACCCTACGTGGCAGCGGAACGCGGCTACCTCGATGCCATGATTCAGCCAAATCAATCGCGCATTGCCCTGCGCCAGGCGCTGCGGCAATTGGCCACGAAGTCGGCCCATGACCTGCCCAAAAAACACAATATTGCGCCGATGTAACGCGGCGCTATGTTGTCGCGATACCTAAATAAGAGTTTCGTGACAGTTGAAGGAGAAAACCTTGTTTGCTTTGTCCAGCGCAATCGACCTGATTGGTGAAATCATCGGCCACGCCTTCTTGGCGTACAACCAGTTCTTGGCTGGTCTGCCATTCAACCTGCCGTTCTAAGCTGAGAATATTTCGCACAGATTTAAGGTTCCGAGGCTAGACGGCAGGATGCGTGGTTAAGGTTGTCTCGTTAGAGAGTCTGGGCTGGTGGTACTAGTCCTTTTCCACTCTTTTACGGGATCACCGGTCTTTGACCGGGAAATACCGTACACAACTTCCTGCTGTGCTAGCCGGTTCGGATCACGATGAAAGGATGAGTAAAATCATCCTCGATGCCCTGTCTATGGCGGGGATGGTCAAGTCCGTAGAAGTGGTGTATTTGTTCTTTCTGAATCGAGGACAGCGCCAAGGGCAGTGTTGGGGTCCGGCTCGGGAGTTGATGTCGGTTCATTAGGCTGCTTCGTCGGGGCCTTTGTGTTGCTAGCATTGAAGGTGTTGGCGGCTATGAGGTTTCGGGTTTGTTCCAAGTTCGCTAGCGACATGTACCGCTTTTGCTGGATCCAATCATCATGTTGTTCGGCTAGCACAGAGCCGACCAGGCGGATCACAGACCTGCGGTTAGGGAAGAACCCTACAACGTCGGTACGCCGCCGGATTTCCCGATTCAGCCGTTCTGTCTGGGTCAGGCCCACTTAACTTTCAAGTGTGAAAGGGAACTAATGAACAGGCATAAAATATCTCCTAATGCGATTGTCGTTGCACTATTTGGTCTGGCAATTTCAAGTTATGTCGGCATCGCAAACAAGTCGATCCTAGGGTTTCTCATCCTCATACTGCTCACCATAGTTGGAGCAGTACTGGTCAATCGCATCAAAAACAGGCATCAGGAATAACCGGCGAGTAAAATCGTCTGCAGGACGCTAACCCCATGTCGTCATCCTGACGTAACGTTTTGTCATCCTGTATTTCTGCGTTGTTTGGCGTGGATTCGCGTGCTCTCCTGCCCTCGGAGATGACTCCTGTTTGGTTGCCACCTGATACTTGACCCGGTCGGGTTGAAGTGTCCCAGGTCTTGTTCCGTTTGAGTAGATGGGAAAGTCTGGAACATGCCAAGAAAATTTGACCAAGATGCAAAGAACCGTGTGGTCCGTCTCGTGGAAGACCGCATCTTGGCGGAAAACATGTCGATGCACCCCGCGTGCCAGGCAGTAGCTCCAAAGTTGGGGGTTTCATGGCACACAGCTCGTCAATGGACTTAAGCCTGCTCGCCGTGCAGGAAACACCCCAGAACCAGTGCCCGAAGACTTGGCCGCCGAAAACGCCAGGCTACGCCGCGAAAATCACCAGCTTCGAGATACCAACGAGTTACTGAAGGCCGCGTCAGCTTTTTTCGCGTCGGAACTCGACCCCAAACGTCGGAAATGATCCGGTTCATCGATAAATACCGGAATCATTTCTCTGTCGAGTTCATCTGCAAGACGTTGAAAAATAACCGGGCTGGTGGGTTCATCACCTCGCGTGGTTATCGCCAGTCCAAAGCCCGTGGGTTAAGCGCTCGTCGCCTTCGTGACGGCCGTGCTAGTTGAACGCATTAGTGCTGTTCATCGGGATAATTACGGTGTCTTAGGCGTGCGGAAAATGTGGCATGCACTTCACCGTGACGGAATAGATATCGGCCGTGAGCAAACCGCCCGGCTGATGCGCCTGGCCGGTGTTTCTGGCAAAGGCAAAGGCGGATCACCAATCACAACCCGCACACCTCAACGTGCCGGATCTGCGCCCGGATTTGGTCGAGCGTGAGTTCAAAGCCCAGGGCCTTAAACAAGCTGTGGGTGGCCGACATTACCTACGTGCGCACGAAGAAGGGTTTTGTGTACACCGCGTTTGTCACTGACGTTTACTCCCGACGGATCGTCGGATGGGCATTATCGGACTCGATGCGCACTTCAGGCATTACCGCTGCAAGCACTCAACCAAGCGATTGTAAGTGCGAGGGAAACAACAGACCTTATTCACCATTCGGATCACGGCTCGCAGTACGTCAGCGTTGTCTACAACCAGCGCCTTTCCCAACACGGGATCACTGCTTCTACTGGGACAGTTGGCGACTGAAATGACAATGCTCTAGCTGAAAACGTTAACGGCTCCTACAAGAACGAGCTCATCCATACTCGCAGGTGGAATGATGCTGTCGAGGTAGAAATCGCCACATTTGAGTGGGTGTCATGGTAAAACGAGGCAAGGCTCCACCAAAGCCTGGGATACCGAAGTCCAGCCGAGGTGGAAAACGAATTTTGGAAGAAGAACCCGCAACAGGGAATAATAGAAATCAAGGCAAATGCCTAGGAACAAAACTCGGGGCACTTCACGCCCATTCTTTTAATAAGCACGAGTGCTGATACACCGCAGGCCGTCTCTCACACTGCAAGTGTGCCATGAAACTGGGCGCGCCAGCGAGCATAGGTCGTGGTCAGGGGTGAGAACACCTGTGAGCAGATAGCAGGGCGCTTGTGTCAGGCAATGCGTCAGCGCATTCGCATATCAGTATGAGCAACAGAGCGCGCTCAAAACGTTAGGGCGTGCACGCGCAAACGAGCACCAGGACGTGGCAATCACACGGGCAAGGAAGTCGCGGGCGTAACTTCCACAGCAACGCTAAACCACAAAGGGTTTAACCGCTGATGCGGACAACTTATGACACGCCATTCTTTTACAGAAAAGGCGGCATCTCATAGAGGGATAGAACCGTACGCACTTAGCTCATCTGTCAACCCTAAATCCAGAAAAATAACTCTCTAGGTAAAGATATCCGTTTTCACTTCATCTGTAGAAAACATTATAACTGTGTGATACAATGCCTTTCGGGCACACAAGCTTCCTTCTATGTCAAAGTGTCTCTCCAGTCAGTTCTACCCAAAAGGAAACCAAATGACCACTGTCATTGCCCGCTCTGCACCTACTACTGAAATGCCAGCTCTCGCCTCTTCGCCTCTGGGCGCATACTATTTTCCATATCTGCTTAGCGCAAAGGACCGCTTTGACCGAGCATTGCTCCGCTACGACGCTTGGTACGTGGTACTCGTTGCAGTACTCCTCGCCCTAGGCACCGTCCTCCTAGCAGGTATGGCCGTGTGGTGCGTAACGAAAGGTCACGGCAAATTCACCGGACACTGGAAATGGGTAAAGTGGGGATTCTCAGTCAACATGGAATGCGAGCGCTAATCCACTATAACGACTAATGCTCACTACATCATCAATCACCTACTACTACGCTGGCAGCTCTTCTCCAGCTATCAATGACATAAGCTTCGAGATTGCCCCCAGTGGAGTAGTAAGTCTTGTTGGTTCAAATGGATCCGGGAAGAGCACTTTGCTAAAAATGCTTGCCGGAATCCTCACCCCCAGTACCGGGACAATCAGCCTATCCGGATTGCCCCCTGCCTCGCGGGAGGCAAAGCAGAATACCCTGCTCCTAACCGGCAATGAAAACCTCCCTGATTTCCTAACCGGACTAGAATTAATAAAATTTTATTCTTCGCTATACCATCAGCCAGTTGACTCTCAAAAACTAGACGACTTACTTCAGAGATATCAACTATCCGGGCAAATTAGCTCTCTTATTGAAGACTACTCCCACGGAATGAAAAAGAAGCTCCAATTCATCTGCGCTCTTTTAATGAGCAGGGATTTAACTATCCTAGATGAAACACTCAATGGTGTTGATTTTCAGTCCCTTCGCTTAGCGAAAGAAGACCTGTCTAATTTATCGCGTGATAAAACAGTCATTCTATGCACCCATGACAATTTTCTCACTGAAGACCTTGCTGACCGATACCTAGGTTTAAAAGATGGACGGCTGCTACGCGACGTTACCTATACTGAAATGTCAAACCAATACGGCAGCCTTACTTCTCTTCTCGAAAACCTCGTAGAGGAGGGAAACAGGTGACAGTCGTTCAGGAAACACTATCTATAAGCAGGTTTTTCAGAACCTTCCTGATTAGAAGAATGCTCTCCCTCGGCATTCTGCGATACCGAGGGACGCGAATACTGTTGGCGTTCCTCGGGACCACCCTCTTAATAGTGCTGGCCACCATCGGCTACCTCTTTTACAGAGGGTCGGATAAAGTTAAGCATATAGACACATTAGTCTTAGACCTAGCCAATCTGACACTCCCCCAATGGGTCTTTATTGGCTTTATTGTGGTAAGACTACTTTTTCTCAAATCATCAAATATGCTCTCTCTAACTGAGAGCCTTCCCGTTACAGACCACCAGCGTTCGGTTGCCCTTTTCATAAATGAATTAGTATTTATCGCGGGAATTCTGATAATCATATTCTTTTCTTCTATCGCACCCCTGCCATTTGTTTTTGGGATAGAAGTATCTAGCCAAGTGGCTACTTCTATCGTTTTTCCCGCAGCCACACTAGTGGTTGGACTTGCCTTCATCTACAACATACTGACTTGGGGTTTTTCTGTAATCCGGCTGGAAAGAATAAAAGACATATTAGCAATTTCCGTATTGCTAATACTCGCTGGATTATCTCAGATTGGAATGACGACGAAAGTCGCTAGAATTACCTCAGCATTCCAATCTGGGGACAGAGCATTCCTGTGGAGTGATACCTACACCTGGATTTCGGAAAAGTATGGCTTTTTCATTTGCTCCCTGACGGCTGTTATCTCATGTATTTTTCTATTAACAGCAGCAACCCTAACAAGCGGAGCGCTCTTCACCAGACAAAAAGAGTACATCCTTACTAGAACGCCCTCTAAAGGAGACTTAAGTAATCCGTCTACTATTCGCCAAACCCTCTTTAAGTCTTACCTCCTTAGTTTTTTAAGAGCGCAAGAAACTTGGATTACTCTAATATTCGCGCTGGGAGGTTATATTCTTCTCATTATTTCTCAGTCTATCCCCCCCATTCTAGTCGGAGAAATAATTTCGTTCCTAGGAATCTATGCCTACTCATCAACAAGTCCGCTACGCAAATTTCCATCTCTTAAGGTACGCCCCGTTGAGGTCTACCTCTTCCTTTGCTTATCTTTGTTAAGCATATCTATTCCGTTTGTACTCGTTTTCTTTATAGGATTTTGGGCCATTGGGGGGGACAGCACTACGGGACTAATTAGCGTAATTGGCTGTATTGGGACTATTCCACTAACTACAACTTTAGGGATTATTCTTCCCTCCGAAAAAGCCAATCCTCTTGCAATTATAACTGGTATAGCCATCGCTGCTATATCTGTAATATTCTTTGTCTTAGGGCTTTCCGTGTTTTCCCTTCCCCCCTGGGGGTGGGCAATCGCCACGCTATTTTTCCTTCTAAGCGTAGCGTCAGCCGGAATAATCGAAATAAAGAAAAATTCACTTCCAGACCATTAAGGAATAATAATGAAATTCTTTTCCACTGCGCTTGCCAGTCTTATCATCGCATTTTGCTTGACCGGCAGCGCGGCAGTCTTAACGATTCTCTATTTAGCGTTCTCAAATGACGCCGAAGAATTCAAAGCAACCGGCTTGTTCGATTCAGTCTTCTTCTCTTCTTCGGTAAACGAAAGAAACAATCTAGACGCGACCTTTGGAATCAATAGCCAGTTGAATTTGTTTATCATTTTCATGGCTCTTTTTATCTTCTCATTTATAACCATCTTGATTTTTCGCGCACTAACGCGATACAAGGAAAATTTAAAATCTTCCACCCGTGAATAGAAAAAATATAAACGCCAACGCGTTAATATCGTTGGTTGGAGAATTAACAGTTGCCATATGCCGACAGATGTCCCCTTTGATAATTGTCCTGGCGGGGATAGCCCTACTGGCATCTACATTTGCCATCGCTTTTAGAGACACATCCCTTCTTCCTGTACTCACCTTTTCTCTAAAAGCATCCTTTTTTTACGCATTCCTTCCTTTCTGGACTCACGAAATGGGTCATATCGTTGCATCTTCAATATTTCTCCCTGAGGACCCCCCAAAGATAGAATCCACACTCTTCCGCATATCAGTAGTTACTAAACAGCCAAAGCTTGCTCGAGATGCAAAAATCATCGCATGTATGGGTCCTTTTAGTGCAGCATTTTTAGCATTTCCAGCTTTTGCAATGGACTCTTTTGGTATTGGCATATGCTGTTTAGCCCATCTCATTTTCCTATTTCCTCCCTTTGGAGACGGAAGAATACTGTGGCAACGGCACTAAAGAATCGACAAACTAATTCATTAGTCAGAACGCAACTTGTCAGCATCTTTTATACCGAGAACCTTGTCAAAGAAGGTCTGATGGGTTGTGCATGAGTACCTAATCCACATAAGGAGATGAAACAGAATCGCTACTGTAGCTTGACGAGAGTCGACCGATAAGACCAAGATTGATGCGATTGAAAAGAAGCTGCTTGCTAAACACTGAAATGGATGCCCATCTGGGAAGTAAACGTACCGCCTTGTTCCCTGGGCCCGGTCATTTCCAACGATCCGTAGCCAGAGTTGATGGTCTTGGTATAAACCCCATTACGGTGATTGCCGCCGTGAGCTAGTTCACCTTTAGGCTTTCGTCTTCCGGCCGGCATGGCCGTAGCCCAAATGCGCATGACTTCCCGCCTGCAGAGCATCGATGGAAGTCGACAGCTCGCCGATCAAACTCGCGAGAGCAGGACTTTACATCAGCTTCTCGCTGATCTCATTGCTGGGGTTGCCCGCAAATCGTGGACACGTAGTCAAGCTACCTCGTGGTTAGGCAGCGATTTCTTTTCTGCTGGTGGTTAGGCTGGTGTGATTCTCGAAGTCGACAGGGCTGACCATCCCGAGGGCTTCAGTGCCGGCGTCGACGGTTGTAGACGACTTCAATCCAGTAAGCCACAGCCTGACGCGCAGTATCGCGGGTTGGCCAGCGCTTCCGGTCGTAGAACTCGGTCTTAAGTGTCGACCAGAACGACTCAGCCATTGCATTATCGAAACACACCCCGGTGCGCCCTACCGACTGAGCAACACCTAGGTTGCGGCACACCTCCCAGAGCTGCTCACTGGTAAATTGCGTTCTGCGGTCAGCGTGAAACACCAGCCCGTCAGCAACGTCACCGCGGAAGTGCGTGCGCCATCCGCAGTGCTCGTTCAACCAGGTATGTATCTTGCACGCTATCCATAGCCCAGCCCAGCACCCTGCGGGAATGACCATCGCGGACCGCGCATAAATACAACCAGCCTTCACCAGTGCGCAGGTAGGTAATGTCCGACATCCATACTCGATTGAGCTCACCGGTATCACACATGCGCTTGACCAGGTCAGGAAGAGCAGATTTACGCTTAGATTGAGTCGTTGTCACCGGCACAAAAGCACGCGGTGACATCCCTTCAATGCCCATCAGACGCATCCGCTTAGCCACAGTCTTG
>NZ_JBEHFT010000037.1:0-18778 GCF_040225455.1 Corynebacterium sp. KPL2838
CCCGGCAGGCTCGCGATGTTATGGGCCTTTCCCAGCGTCAGGGAATCCCACCGGTGACGCCAGGCGCCGCCGGGGGCGGGGTTGGCATCGATAAGCAAAAAGCCTTGGGCGGGGATAAGGCCGCGGGAGGTGAGCTGGTGGGCCGTCGCCAAGCCTGCCTGGCCCGCGCCGATGATGATGATGCTGAGGTAGTGCTCCACCGTGCCATTGTAGCGGGGGTGAAAAATCCGCCGTATGTTGTGGCTCACTACATGATATGTAATGTACTTTTTATCTGCGCGCTCGCTGCACGTGAGCGACCTGCCATAACTGCACAGCTAGAAAGGATTCCCATGGAAGATTTTTCCGCTTATACGCTCATGCTGGACGTGGGTTGGATTTCCTTACTCATGGTCATCGGCAATATTTTGCGCCACCAAGTGAAGTTTATCTTCCAGGACTTATTGCTGCCTGCCCCCATTACCGCCGGCCTGATCGGCCTGCTCGTCGGGCCCAACGTGCTGGGCTGGATCAACTTCTCCGATAACCTCGGCGACTACACCTCCATCCTCATTGCCGTGGTCTTTGCCTCGATGGCGTATTCCATGGAAGTCGGCGGCAACATGGGCAAGGGTGCGCGCAATATGTGGGGCTTTTCCACCATGATGTTTACCGGCCAGTGGGGCCTTTTCATCGTGCTGGGCTTGCTCTTTTTCGCCCCAGTCTTTGATACCCCCAACTGGTTTGGCATGATGCTGCCCGTTGGCTTTACCGGCGGCTTCGGCACGGCCGCAGCTGTGGGTGGCGCGCTGGAGGGCGTCGGTGCCGAGGCGGCGTCGTCGTTGGGCTTTACTTCTGCGACCGTCGGCACGCTGGCCGCGATTATCGGCGGCGTTATTGCTGGTAACTGGGGTATCCGTAAGGGTAAGGTGTCCTACGTGCCCAAGGAGCTGCCGGAAGAGATTCGCCGCGGCTATATCAAGAACCTAGATGAGCGCCCCTCCCTTGGTCGCGCCACCACCAACCCTTCTTCCATCGAGCCGCTAGCGCTGCACTTCGGCTTCATCATCCTCACGGTTATGACGGCGTACGGCGTCAATAAGGGCATTTCCAGCATTTGGGAAAATGTTTCCATCCCGCTCTTTGCGATGTCCATGGTTATCGGCCTCATCTTCCGCGCCATCATGAACTTCGTCGGCGCCGAGGATTACCTGGATAAGGATTCCGTATCCTCCATCTCTGGTGCCGCTACCGACTATCTCATCGCCTTCGGTGTGGCCGCCATTGTTCCTGCCGCTATCGCTTCCTACTGGCAGGCGCTGCTTGTTCTGTTCATTCTGGGCACCATCTTCTGTACCTTCTTCTTGATGTGGTTCCCCGCCGAGTTCTTTGGCGAGCGCTGGATCGAGCGCGGCATCTTCGGCTGGGGCTGGGCGACGGCTACCGTGGCTACCGGCATCGCCGTGCTTAAGATCGTCGATCCGAAGCTGAAATCCGGAACGCTTTCCGAATACGGCATGGCCTACATCGGCTTCGGCCCCTTCGAGATTTCGTGGACCATCATCGCGCCGATGGCCGTGATGTACGGGTTTACCGGCGCGTTCGGTGCAGTCTCGCTGGCCATTTCCATCGGCGTGTACCTGACGTTCAAATTCATGGGCTTGCTTCCGCCGCGCGGCACGATTTTCAAAGAGGGCATCGGCCACGTGGGCCAGAAACAAGAAACTTAGCCTTCACAAATCCACTCTGTGCAAGCCGGGCTCCCACATTTTTGGTGTGGCGGCCCGGCTTTGGCGTGCCGCCAATTCGCTTGCTTGCCGGTGCCCCCTAAGCCCCACCTCGATTACACCGTGCGCCCCCACTACTGGGCCGGCCGGACTTCGGTAGGGCTGTTGTGGCAGAAACCGGAAAGTTGAGCCGGATGGGCTCAAAAGGTTCGGGTTGAGTGGAATAGGCTCAACTTTATGTGCGTTATACCAAGTGAATCCTTAAAATGGATGAATAAATCTTAGAAGGAGAAACGTACACATGAGTTCTTTTAACCCCACCACCAAGACACAAGAGGCGCTGCAGGAAGCCCTGCAGACCGCGTCCGCGAATGGCAACCCGGATATCCGCCCGGCGCACTTGCTGGCGGCCATTCTTGGGCAGGAAGGCGGCATCGCCGCGCCGGTGCTTAAGGCCACCGGCGTTGACCCGGATACCGTGTTGAAGGAAGCGCGCGAGCTGGTTAACTCTTATCCCAGCGCCGAGGGCGCCAATATGTCTAACCCGCAATTCAACCGGGATGGCCTGAACGTACTGACCAAGTCGCAGGAATTGGCGGGCGAGCTTGGCGATGAGTTCGTGTCCACCGAAGTCCTCCTCGCCGCCATCGCCGGTTCGAAGACCGACGCCGCCGAGTTGCTGACCGGACGCGGCGCAACCTACGACGCCATCAAGGGCGCCTTCCCGTCCGTGCGCGGGGCCGCCAAGGTGACCTCGGAGAACCCGGAGGACCAATTCCAGGCGTTGGAAAAGTACGCCACCGACCTCACCGCGCGAGCGCGCGAGGGAAAGATCGACCCGGTTATCGGGCGCGATCAGGAAATCCGGCGCGTCGTCCAGGTGCTTTCGCGCAGGACGAAGAATAATCCGGTGCTGATTGGTGAACCGGGCGTCGGCAAGACTGCGATCGTTGAGGGCCTGGCCCGCCGCATCGTGGCTGGCGATGTCCCCGAGTCCCTGAAGGGCAAGACGCTTATCAGCCTGGACCTCGGCTCCATGGTCGCCGGCGCCAAGTTCCGCGGCGAGTTCGAGGAGCGCCTCAAGGCTGTCCTGGATGAGATTAAGCAGTCTGAGGGCGAAATCATTACCTTCATCGATGAGCTGCACACCATCGTCGGCGCCGGCGCTACCGGAGAAGGCTCCATGGACGCCGGCAACATGATCAAGCCCATGCTGGCCCGCGGCGAGCTGCGCCTCGTCGGTGCAACCACGCTGGATGAGTACCGCAAGTACATCGAAAAGGACGCCGCCCTCGAGCGCCGTTTCCAGCAGGTCTACGCCGCAGAGCCGTCCGTGGAAGACACCATCGGAATCCTGCGCGGGCTCAAGGAGCGCTACGAGGTGCACCACGGCGTGCGCATCATGGACTCCGCCTTGGTGTCTGCAGCGGAGCTATCGAACCGCTACATCACCAACCGCTTCCTGCCGGATAAGGCCATCGACCTAGTCGATGAAGCCGGTTCCCGCCTGCGCATGGAAATCGACTCGTCGCCGCAGGAAATCGATGAGCTTGAGCGCATCGTTCGCCGCATGGAGATCGAAGAGCTCGCGCTGAAGAAGGAATCCGACGCCGCCTCCCAGGACCGCCTGGCCGCCCTGCAAGGCGAGCTCGCGGACCAGCGCGAAAAGCTCGGCGAGCTCAAGGCGCGCTGGGCCAACGAGAAGAAGGCCATCGATGAAGTGCAGGATATCAAGGAGGAACTCGACGATCTCCGCCGCCAAGCAGAAATTGCCGAGCGCGATGGCGACCTCGCACTAGCCTCCGAGATCAACTACGGCAAGATCCCGCCGCTGGAAAAGGACCTGGCAGCAGCCGAGGAAAAGGCCGCCGCCCAGCGCAATACCATGCTGGATGAGGAGGTCAGCCCGGATACCATCGCGGAGGTCGTCTCCGCGTGGACCGGCATTCCCGCCGGCAAGATGTTGCAGGGCGAGACCGAGAAGCTGCTGAACATGGAGGCGGTGTTGGGCAAGCGGGTCGTCGGCCAGCGCGAGGCCGTGACCGCCGTTTCCGATGCCGTGCGTCGCTCCCGCGCGGGCGTGGCTGACCCCAACCGCCCGACCGGCTCTTTCCTCTTCCTCGGCCCTACCGGCGTGGGTAAGACGGAGCTGGCTAAGGCGCTGGCGGATTTCCTCTTCGACGATGAATCCGCCATGGTGCGCATCGATATGTCCGAGTACGGCGAGAAGCACTCCGTCTCCCGGCTCGTCGGTGCCCCTCCGGGATACGTCGGCCACGAAGCCGGTGGCCAGCTCACCGAGGCCGTGCGGCGTCGGCCTTATACGCTCGTGCTTTTCGACGAAGTGGAAAAGGCCCACCCCGACGTCTTCGACGTCCTCCTCCAGGTCCTGGATGAGGGGCGGCTTACCGATGGCCAGGGTCGCACCGTCGACTTCCGCAATACCGTCATCATTTTGACGTCCAACCTGGGCGCTGGCGGTACGAAGGACGAAACCATGGAGGCCGTAAAGCGTGCCTTCAAGCCGGAGTTCATCAACCGCCTCGATGATGTGGTGATGTTCGAGCCGTTGTCGGAGGAGCTGCTGCGCGGCATCGTGGACATCCAGCTGCGCGGTCTCACCGAGCGCCTGGAGGCCCGCCGCCTGACGCTGCAGGTATCCGATTCCGCCAAGTCCTGGTTGGCTGACCGCGGCTATGACCCCGCCTACGGTGCCCGCCCGCTGCGCCGGACCATCCAGCAGGCTATCGGTGACAAGCTAGCGAAGAAGCTTTTGGCTGGCGATATTGCCGATGGCGATACCGTCCACGTTGACGTCGCCGATGGCGGCGCGGAGCTGGATATTTCTGCTCGCTAAATTACCGGGCGAAAAATAATGCTCATGCCTTTAGACTGGAAGGCATGAGCATTTTAGTTTCCCCGCAGGAACTCAAAGAATCCATCTACCACGGCGATCGTTTCACCCTCCTCGGCACCCACTGGCAGCCCAAGACGGGCCAAAGCTTCATCGACTTTGCTTCCCAGCACATTCCCACCGCACTTTTTGGTGATACCGGCGCGGCCTTCGTCGGCCTTCCCGGCTCGCGCAATGGCCGCAACCCGCTTCCGGACGAAGATAAGTTGCAGTCCTGGATCCGTTCTTGGGGCCTGCAGGAAGACCGCCCCGTGGTGGTCTATGACGAAGGCCGCGGGCTTTTTGCTGGCCGTGCGTGGTGGACGCTGCGGTGGGCAGGCCTGACTGATGTGCGCATCCTCGATGGCGGTCTGGAAAACTGGCTCGCGCACGGTTACCAAACCCTGACGGGGCCGGGCAATATCGCGGTCGGCTCGACGTTCGAGGTCACTCCCGGCCAGCTGCCTACCGCCACGATTGATGACGTCCGCGAGCATGATGGCGTGCTCATCGATACCCGTTCGAGCAACCGCTTTGCCGGCCGCCGCGAGAACCTAGACTTGAAGGCGGGCCACATCCCGGGTGCGGTCAATGTTCCCGAGCGCCTCTTCCACAACGATGGGGTGCGTACGTTGAAGTCCCCGGATGAAATCCGTGAGGTGCTGGCCGCGGCTGGATTGACCCAGGAAAACACCAAGGACGCAATTATCTATTCCGGTTCGGGCAACCACTCCGCGCTGGCACTCGCAGCGATGGAGGACGCAGGATTTACCGGCCTGCGTCACTACATCGGTGGCTGGTCGCAGTGGTCTGCAGACCCGACCAACCCAGTGGAACGCGGGGATAGGACTTCGGTTGACGATTAATTCCAATTAATCGCTCCGATTCCGACTGGTACCGGCACCGTGGGGTGCCGGTACCTATTATTATCGGGAGATGATGGCTTCTTTACTCCTGATTTTCGCCCTCGTGCTCGGCATCGCCGGTGGCTTTTTGCTGTACTACGACCGCACGCAGCGCGTAGCCGATGCCCAGCGCGATACTGCATCCCAGCACGACCGGAAAGGCTGGGACACCTGGGAAGACCAGGATGCGCCTTCCCACGCACGCCCCGAAACTAAGGGGGAAACTGAAGAGGATGCGGAAGACGCCGCAGGCTCTGAGGCCGTTACAGATCCTGAGAGCGAAGGCGGTACTGAGGACCACCCCGGTTTCGCGGCGAAGTACTCGCCGTCCCCCGATGTTGAATCCGATTCTTCCTCCGCTACCTCTTCAGGCCGTCACCATCGCGCTGCAGGCGAATCAGGCCGCAGCGGTGATGACAGGGCGAGTGAAGATAGCGCCAGTGACGCCAATGCCAGCGACGAAGCCCGCGCTAACGACTCCGAGGCTGTTTCAGATAATGGCGTTGTAAAAGGTAGCGCCGCCACTGCTGCCACTGCCGCCAACGCCACCGCCTCTACCGCCGGCCCCAATGACGCCCATGCAACCGGCTCCGACAGCACCAGCAGTTCCGATAACGCCGGCAGTACCAGTGATACTGGCAGTGCTGGCAGTGCTGGCCGTGCTCACACCGCAGGCAACACCGAAGAGACGTCGGAAGCTGGCGCAGAAACGGAATCGGGTGCGGATGACTCCCTCGAAGAGGCAGGCCAAGAGGGGACTGAAGAACAACCGGAAGGTCACGCAAAGCCTAAGCCGGTAGGGCGGCCGCGGCCGCTTATCCCTGGCACCATTCGTCGGGAGCGCAAGAACTGGGCGGAGACCCGGGGCTTTGAGTACATGAAGTCGGACCAGTACCTTGTCGATGAATGGACAAGGGGAGTGGCCTCCTCCGGCGCCGCGCCGAAAGACATCGTTGCCGGCAACGTGTATGGCCACGAAATGTTGCTGATGGATATCGACGGCGTGAATGTGATGGCGATGCGGACGGGAGCGGCATCGGATGTGGTCATTGATTTCCAGCGTTTCGGCAGCCAGGAGGCCGAAATGTCCGAGGACCTGTTAATGGCCATGAGCATCGAAGGTTTCGATGTGTATTCCTCCGATCGCGGCGTGACGGAGCGGATGGTAGACGAACGCGTGCGCATCGCACTGCAACGCATGCCGGAGGTGGTGTCGGCGCTGTGGCTGGAAACCGAGTGGGTTTTGGCACAAACCACCAAGCATTCGCGCACCGCGGATTGGGAGGCAATGCTCCCGCCCCTGGCTTTACTTGCCGATGCTTCCCGCGTCCTCCCACCCCGTTCCTCCTCCGTGCATACCATTCACCTTGAGGACTTGGATCCAGCCAGGGAAATTCCCGCGGCACCTGTGGTCGATGCGGTGGGTGGAACAGCGGCGGCGGGGCAGCCGGAGTTTTCCCGGCCGGTCATTCAACGGCCGGAGGAACCGTTGGATATGCCCTCGCGCACGTACTCCGAGACCCGCGGCCCGGTTGAACACACGGCGATTGGGGCGGACGAGGTCGATGCCATTGCCGATGGCAATGAACGCCCCACGCCCGACTCAGGCACTGCCCGCCTGCCGCGCCAGCAATTTGGGGAGGCTTCCATCTTCGGCGACGCTTCGGGAGATGCTTCTGGCGACGGCCTCGACGCTGCCTCCCGAGACGTCAGTGGCTCGGCCGCTGGACGGGAGAAAGAGGATACAGACCGCGGTGACGATTCCGGGCCGCAGCAGGGGGAGTAGCCTAGAATGTTGCGTTGGCCCACATAGCCAGGGATTTCCCTCACACTCCGAAGAAGACTCTAGAAAAGGAGCAATGCGATGACTGAAGTGCACCTGCAAGAAGACAAGAAGAAGCGTCTCGCGGAACTGGTCAAGGAGCTTGCCGTTGTGCACGGCAAGGTGACGTTGTCCTCGGGCAAAGAGGCCGATTACTACGTTGATTTGCGCCGTGCGACCTTGCACCACGAAGCCTCCCGTCTCATCGGGTCCTTGCTTCGCGAGCTCACCGCGGATTGGGATTTTGCGGCCGTCGGAGGACTAACCCTTGGCGCGGACCCGGTAGCGACCTCCATCATGCATGCCGAGGGCCGCGATATCGACGCCTTCGTCGTGCGCAAAGAAGCCAAGAAGCACGGCATGCAGCGCCGCATCGAGGGCGCGGATGTGACCGGAAAGAAGGTGTTGGTGGTCGAGGACACCACCACGACCGGCAACTCGCCACTTACGGCAGTCGCCGCATTGCGCGAGGCTGGAGCAGAAGTAGTTGGCGTAGCTACCGTCGTTGACCGCGCCACCGGCGCCGAGAACGTCATCTCGGCCAAGGGCCTTGAATACCGTTCCCTGCTTGGCCTGGATGACCTTGGACTCGCGTAACGAGATGGACCAGGCACGCCAGGCCGGGCAGGGTGTGCGCGGCGAGAGTACTGCGCAACAAGAACGGTCCGAAGAGGCGAAGGGGCCGACCGAATGGAATGAGGGCCGCCACGGCGTGGGGCCCTGGGAAGGGCCCTGGCCGCAAGGGCCGGATGCGGAAAAATACGATCCGGAGCTCCTGCGCGAGGGCGATCGGCGCAATGTCGTCGACGCGTATCGGTATTGGCGGAGGGAGGCGATTAAGGGGGACATCGATAAGCGGCGGCACAGCCTGCATATCGCCATCGAGAACTTTGAAAATGACGCCAATATCGGCACCGTCGTGCGCACCGCCAACGCCTTTGCCGTCGATACCGTCCACATTGTGGGGCGGCGCCGGTGGAACCGCCGCGGTGCCATGGTGACAGATAGGTATCAACATCTGCGGCACCATGAGAGCGTCGATAAGCTCATTGCCTGGGCGGCCGAGGAAGACCTCACGGTCGTGGCCATAGATAACACCCCCGGTTGCGTGCCCCTCGAAACCGCCGAACTGCCGGAACGCAGCCTGCTGCTATTCGGGCAAGAAGGCCCCGGCGTCAGCGCCGCCGCGCAAGATGCCGCCCTGATGACCTGCTCCATCGCGCAATTTGGCTCTACGCGGTCCATCAACGCGGGCGTGGCCGCGGGCATCGCCATGCATACTTGGATCCGGCAGCACGCCGATCTGAACAATTCCTGGTAAGAGATCGTTACACTAACTGTAATAAACCTTGCTACTGGAGTGATAAAGAAATCGTGGAAGAAAAGTGGGCCCACCGCGCCGAACTCGCGGAAACCGCCATTGATGAGCGCCATGCGCATTCCGTATGGGGCCTGCCGCGAACCAACCTCGCCATCGTCAGCTGGCCGCCCACCACGAAAGAAAAGCTCCTCGTGCACTGGCACTACTGGTGGCAGGCGCACTACCTCGATTGCCTCGTCGATGCGGCGGAGCGGAAGAATACTAAGGCCCGCCGCCAGCGCATCCTTGACACCATGCGCGGGATTCGCGTGCGGAATCTTGCGCAGCTGACCAAGAATAAGTACTTCGATGACAAAGCCTGGCTCGCCCTCGCCCTAGGGCGCGTGGGCGAGGTAAAAAAGATGAAACCGCCCAAGGCGTTATCGTCTTTGCAGGGAAATATCACCGAGGGCCTCGATGACTCACTGGGCATATTGCCGTGGCGTGATGGCGAGAACTTCATGAACGTGCCGGCCAATGGGCCCGGAGCCATCATGCTGGCGCGGATGGGAAAGATTACCGCGGCCCGCCGCATTGTTGACTGGGTCTACGACAACCTGGTGAATGAAGATGGCTTCATCATGGACGGCGTGCGCATGCGCATGGATGGCCCTGAGATCGTCAAACAAGTCCACCCGTATTGCCAAGGCGTGATGTTGGGGGCATGCCTGGAGATTGTGTTGGCGATGCGGGAGGAGTCGAGCATCGGCAAGCTGGAGCAGATCGACAGCGTTTACGAGGCCGAGCTGGCATCCGAGATGATGAGCTACATCATCAAGATCCGTGGCCTGGTGCAGGCTATTGCTTCCGGGATGGCGACTCCGTCTGGCGTCGTGGATTGGGAGACCGGTGATGGTGATGGCGGCCTGTTTAAGGGCATCCTGATGCGCTATCTTGCTGATGTTGCCGTGCGGTTGCCCGGAGACTCGCCCGCGAACCGGGCCACCAAAAAGTTGGCGACCCGCATGGTCGTGGCGTCTGCCGAATCCGTGTGGGAGCACCGGCTCGAGGTCGATGGCCTGCCAATTTTTGGCTCTGATTGGACTGCCGATGCCCGCCTACCGCATAACTACGGCTTCGGGCACACGACCGTCAGTGAAAAGATGGGCATCATTCGCGTGGATGAGCGCGACCTATCCGTGCAGCTGTCTGGGTGGATGCTTCTGGAGGCGTGCGCCCGGGTAGCTCGTGACCTGCATGAAAAATCGGGTCGCGATTAACCGTGTTTAACAGTGCTGTTAAACACCTAGCGCGGGGTTTGCCGTGTGGGGGCGCTGTATTTTTGAGAGTTGGGCAGTAAACACAGGAAATGTCACACAAATTTTGCGGCGGAAATCTGGAAATGTGGGCATAATTGGGTGTTGGAACGTGTTTGACCGCAATCCCACTTAAGGATGGAATTTCATGCCAATTGCAACTCCCGAGGCGTATAACCAGATGCTGGACACTGCGAAGCAGAACGGCTTCGCATTCCCAGCCATCAACTGCACCTCGTCTGAAACGATCAACGCAGCACTGAAGGGCTTTGCCGAGGCAGAGTCTGACGGCATCATCCAATTCTCCACCGGTGGTGCAGAGTTCGGCTCTGGCCTCGCGGTCAAGAACAAGGTTAAAGGTGCTCAGGCCCTAGCCGCCTTCGCACACGAGGCAGCGAAGCACTACGGCGTCAATATCGCCCTGCACACCGACCACTGCCAGAAGGAAGTTCTGGATGATTACGTTCGTCCGCTGATGGCCATCTCCCAGGAGCGCGTCGACCGCGGCGAGAACCCGCTGTTCCAGTCCCACATGTGGGACGGCTCTGCTATTCCGATCGATGAAAACTTGGTCATCGCCCAGGAGCTTCTGGAAAAGGCGAAGAAGGCACACATCATTCTCGAGGCAGAGATTGGCGTTGTCGGCGGTGAAGAAGACGGTGTCGAAGCCAAGGCCGGCGATAACCTGTACACGACCCCGGAAGACTTTGAAAAGACCATCGATGCACTGGGCACCGGCGAGAAGGGCCGCTACCTGTTGGCCGCTACCTTCGGTAACGTGCACGGCGTCTACAAGCCGGGCAACGTGAAGCTGCGCCCCGAGGTTCTGCTGGAGGGCCAGAAGGTTGCGCAGAAGAAGCTCGGCCTGAGCGAGGGCGAGCACGCCTTTGACTTCGTATTCCACGGAGGTTCCGGCTCTGAGAAGGAGAAGATCGAAGAGGCGCTGCGCTACGGCGTCATCAAGATGAACGTGGACACCGATACCCAGTATGCGTTTACCAACCCAGTAGCTCGCCACATGATGGAAAACTACGACGGCGTGTTCAAGATTGACGGCGAGGTAGGCAACAAGAAGGTCTACGACCCACGCTCTTACCTGAAGAAGGCAGAGCAGGGTATGTCCGAGCGCGTCATCGAGGCATGCCAGGACCTCCACTCCGTGGGTAAGACCACTGCCAAGTAGGACGAGTCGAAACTAGCTCTATGTTGAGCTGAAGCCGAAGGCGCGACATCGCAGAAGGCACGACGAAGTAGCCGCTTCCCCTATGCGGGAGGCGGCTTTTCCTGTTTCTAGTCCCATTTCTAGCCCTATCGCTGGGCCTATCTGTGGGGCGCGAGCACGCGGCGGGGCCTTGCCGGAGATGAGACAGAGCAGGCAGGTATGCCAGATCAGCCAGACAAGCTATGCCGGCCCAACCAGCGATGCCAGCGAGATTGGGAAGAAATATAGGCTGGCAAGGCCAAGCTGGCACGGCAGGTACAGCGGGACCAGTGGACTAGGCGGACCAGCCAGACTGGGTAGGTGAAAGCTAGGTAGAACTCCTTGTTGGTCGTGGTGAATAGGCGGGTGAGGGGATAAACCGCGGGTTGCCGCTCCACGGCGGGATCCAGGCGATGCGGCCCTTGATGCGAACCATGCGCCCGCGTGCGGTGGGGCGGGAATCATCATCTTGATTCACCGCATTGTGATGAGCGCAGAGCGTTACGAGGTTTTCTTGGTTCGTGGGGCCGCCGGCGGCCCAGGCGGTGAGGTGGTGGACTTGAGCGTCATCGGCAGGCGTGGAGCAGCCGGGCCAAGCGCAAATAGGATGTTCCGCGCGGGCTAGCATGCGCTGCTTCCAGCTGGCCATGCGCTCGGTGCGATACAGGTTCACCGCGCCGTGCTCAGGATGGACCAAGCTGACGTAACCGCGTTGGGCGAGGGTCCGGGCGACGAGCTGGGCGCCGGACATGCGCGCGCCGTTGGAAAGCTGAAGCATGATGTCATCGCCCTGGCCAGCAGTGATGCGGTCTAGCTGGTCAAGGGTGATGATCACATTGGTATGCACCGCAGGCAGCGCGCCGGGATTGCCCTCGAGGATGACCTGCTTGGCGGCTGCGAGCGGGTTTTCCTTATCCACGGAAGCGAGAACGCCCTTGATATCCGCGATATCAGTGGGCTCCGCGGTGATGGAGATGGTGTGGGGACCATCGGGGCGTCGGGTATAGCGGACGCCGTGCGAGGGACGCTTGGCGGGATTGAGCTGTTTGAGGCGCTTCTTTGCGATTGCCGGAATCAGGTGGGCTTCTGCGCGGCAGAGCTCTAGGCGAAGATCCCAACTGCGGTTGGTGTCTTTCACGCGGTGGGCGAAAGACTCGATGCTTTCGAGGATGGCGAGGTCGTGGCCGCGAGAACGAGCGGCCTCGCAAGCAAGGCGCTGCTTGCGGCTATTGGAGGTGCGGCCGAAATATGTGTGCTGGAGGCGGGCGAGTTGCGCGGCGAGGAGTTGACTGGCGCCGGCTTCGATGAGCTGCTGTTCGGAGCATCCCTGAAACTCGGCGACGAGGTCCACACCGCGACGGCAAAGTTGTAAAAATTCTGTGTTCACGGCTCCTGACGGTAAAAGCGGAACGGGTACGCGGCAATGGATGGGTAAGGCGAAACGGCGATTCTGTGGAATTCTCGCGCGGCGGGGGTTGGTGTCGCACGCATACAGCGGGTTATCCACAACCTGGCGCAGGCCGGGATGCGGGTATTCGGGGGCGGTGGTAGACAGCGGTCTTCTATGCTGGAGGACATGTCGGAAGCGAAACAAAGAGTCTCAACGAGGCAAATGCTGCGGGTGGTGGACCGTTCAGTATTATCGCGTCTGCAACGCATCCGTTCGCGCTTCGTTTATATAATCCAGGCCACCGTCGGTGCCGCATTGGCGTATTGGGTGGCTAGCTCCCTCTTTGGGCATCCGCAGCCGTTCTTCGCGCCCATCTCGGCTGTCATCATTCTGGGGCTTTCGGGCGGGGACAGGATGAAAAGGGCAGTGGAGATGTCACTGGGCGGCATCGTCGGCGTGGCCTTGGGCGATTTGCTGTTCCAAGTGGTGGGGCAGGGGCCGTTCCAGATCCTCTTCATTGTGGGAGCAGGCCTGGTTGTGGGGTCTTTTATTACGAAATCGCCGCTGGTGTCCAACCAGATTGTCTTTGGTTCCATCCTTATTGCCACGATTTTTCCGCCCACCGAGGGACCGGGTGGCCTGCACCGGGCCATCGACGCGATGATTGGTTCCGGCATTGGGCTTATCACGATTGCGCTTATCCCGAATTCCCCGTTGAAGGAGGCTCGGCGGGAGGTATCGAAGGTGCTGAGGATTGCATCGAGCATTCTTAACGACGTCACGCATGGCATCCGCGATACCAATCCCGAGATCATTCGCGATGCCCGCGATGCGGTGCGCGGCACGCAAAATGATGTGAATACGCTGTTGAGTGCGGCGCAGTCGGGGAGGGAGGCATCGGAAGTATCGCCGCTTTTGTGGACCTCGCGCAGGAGCATTCGGTCCCTGGAGCGCATCTTGTTGCCGGTAGATAACGCGGTGCGCGGGGTGCGGGTGCTATCGCGCCGCGCGCTAGTGCTTACTGAAGACGGCGATACCGTGTCCGAAAAGCAGTTAGAGCTCTTGGAAGAACTATCAGAAATTATCCTCGCGGTGGGAGAGCTTTACGGCCGGCAAAAGCGGGACCACGATGAGGCGATAGAGATACCCGAACTCGTGCAGCGGCTGCGCTACGTGGGCGGTCAAGCGGGCATGGATCTTATCGAAGAAGACGCGACGCTTTCTGCATATACGATCCTCGCGCAGACGAGGTCCATCGTTGTGGACATGCTCATGGTGTGCGGGCTCTCGCGCGAGTCGGCCGTCGCGCACCTGGTTCCTACCTCTACGCACCCGGCGTTCCCGCCAGAGGTGTGGGAGCGTAAAGATAAGCAGAAGGGACAGAATTAGCAGGACCTCGCCCGCATATCCGCTGAGCGGGGCGCTTGCCGAGTTGTGCGAGCTGAGTCAACCGAGGGCCGAGTCGGCGGAGACGGGGTGAGCTGGCTGAACCGGCGTTAGCTGTGACGGGTGGACTAGGGGCGCACTACTTGGAGGTCGCGCAGGTGGCGGTAGAAGGTGACGCGGGTGAGGGGGCGTTTGTGGGGGATGGCATCGACAAGCACGCGCAGTTGGGGACCGCCTGCCTGGACCGCGCGGCCGGCGTGGACGGAATCCGGGTCGAGGCGGCCGGGCTTGCGCAGCAGAGAGCGCAGGCGGCCTTCGGGCTCGACTGGAGAGGTTGCGCGGGCCGCCAGGATGCCAGGGGCATCGGTCATGGGGACGAGCCGCGCGCCAAAAGTGCCGCGGCCGGAGGCGGCGAGGGTGTCATCATCGATGATGATTTCACCGGTAAGCGGACCATTGGACCAATCTGAGATGGTTGCTGAGCCGGCGACGGCCTGGCCGGAATCATTGCGAATGAGCGGCACCGGGCGAACCGGGGCGGTGCGGGCGAGCTCGAGGGCCTCCTGTGGCGCGCCGGGCAGGCCCCAATTAGCGGCGGCGGCCGACTCGCCCGTGGGAATGAACGCTACCTCGGCCCACAGGTTATCGGCGCGCATGAGCCGGGTGATGACGGCGTTCAGCGCCGAATCCGAGCCCGCAACCACGATGCGCAGGCGGTCCTCCAGATAAGGCTCCTGCGGTGCGGCGGCAGGGGCGCCGAGGTGGCGGACATCGGGCTGCGCGGCGATCTCGTCAAGCGAAGGCGTAGGGTCGTGGGGGAGGAGGTTGGTGGCGGCGGCATCGATAAGCGAGAGCTCCTTGCGGGAAGGAACGGCCGAAAGGTCATAGGCCTCTGCGGGCAAATCAACGCCGGGGGCGCCGCAGCGGAGGAACAAAAAACGCATGCACATCATGCTACGTGGGCTATTGCGGCCAGAAAAGTGTAAGGTAAATGCGTATTTTGGCTTCAATAATGAGGAAGTGACTTAAAAGATGGCAGCGATCGTCATTGTCGGCGCCCAATGGGGCGACGAAGGCAAGGGCAAGGCTACCGATATCCTTGGCGGGAAAGTTGACTACGTAGTCAAGCCGAACGGCGGCAATAACGCCGGGCACACCGTGGTGGTAGGCGGTGAAAAATACGAGCTGAAGCTCCTGCCCGCCGGTATTCTTTCTGAAAACGCCACCCCTGTGCTGGGCAATGGCGTGGTGATTAACCTCGAGGCGCTCTTTGATGAGATTGATGGCTTGGAAGCGCGCGGGGCGAATGCTTCCCGCCTGAAGATTTCCGCGAACGCGCACCTCGTGGCGCCGTACCACCAGACCCTCGACCGCGTGCAGGAGCGCTTCCTGGGCAAGCGCGCCATCGGTACCACCGGCCGCGGCATCGGGCCGACCTACGCCGATAAGGTCGCGCGCATTGGTATTCGCGTGCAGGATATTTTCGACGAGTCCATCCTGCGCCAGAAGGTGGAGTCCGCGCTGGAGATTAAGAACCAGATGCTGGTGAAGATGTACAACCGCAAGGCCATCGAGGCCGAGCAGATTGTGGAGTACTTCTTAAGCTACCGAGACCGCCTGCGCCCCATGGTCATCGACGCCGAGCTCGAGCTGAACGAAGCGCTTGCTAATGGCCAGAATGTACTCATGGAGGGCGGCCAGGCCACCATGTTGGACGTTGACCACGGCACCTACCCGTTCGTGACTTCCTCGAACCCGACTGCGGGTGGGGCATCGGTTGGCTCTGGCATTGGACCGACGCGGATTAAGACCTCGCTGGGTATTATCAAGGCCTATACCACCCGCGTTGGCGCCGGCCCGTTCCCCACCGAGCTCTTTGATAAGTGGGGCGAGTACCTGCAGACCACCGGTGGCGAGGTTGGTGTGAACACTGGGCGCACGCGCCGCTGTGGCTGGTACGATTCCGTGATTGCTCGCTACGCCACGCGCGTGAATGGCTTTACGGATTACTTCTTGACCAAGCTCGATGTGCTTACCGGCATTGGCGAGATTCCTATCTGCGTGGCTTATGACGTTGACGGCAAGCGTTGCGACGAGATGCCCGTTACCCAGTCTCAGTTCCACCACGCCGAGCCGATTTTTGAAACCATGCCGGCGTGGGACGAGGATATCTCAGAGTGCACCACCTTCGAGGAGCTTCCACAGAAGGCGCAGGATTACGTGTTGCGTTTGGAGGAGCTGTCTGGCTGCCGTATCTCCTATATCGGTGTCGGCCCTGGCCGCGACCAGACCATCGTGCGCCACGATGTCATGGACGACCAGTAACGGACGTGATTGCCTGAATGAGCTCGGACTAGCTACGAGCTCATAAAAGAAAAATAAGGGGCGAGGTACCTTGGTGAGGTACCTCGCCCCTGATTTTGGATCCTCGGGATTCCCCGAGGCTACGCCCGTTCAGCCTTAGTAAGCGGCGGTCAGGTTGTCGTAACCATTGATCTTGAGTGCTTCCAGCACGCGGTCCACGGCTGCCTGGTCAGTATCCGGGTTATAGGTGTCCGGAAAGGTCAGGTGTGCGCTGTGGCTGTCCTTGAAGTCGATGTTCATAAACTCGTGGCCCAGCTCGTTAGTGGCGAGCGCGAGTTCGCGCTGCACAGCCAACTTACCGCTCTGCAAGATGGGTGCAGAGTAGTCCTGGTCTCCGTTGATTACATCTTCCTTGTCACCGGTGATGCGGCCCTTTTCGGCGTGAGCGCCGGGCTCATCGGACTGGTCGGTGGACTGCTCAGCGTCAGCGGTCTGGGTTACCTCTGGCTCAGCAAGCTGGTCTTGGGCGTCAACTGGGCCGGTGCTGCCGGTTAGAGGCAATACAGCAGCGATGGCGCTAGCAATAAAAGAAGGAATAGACATTTCCGATCCTTTCTGGGTTAGTGTTCGAAACCGTTAGAGATACTAGCACCGTAGAAGGTGGGTGACTATGTGAAATTTATCTTGTTGACTGCCCCATTAATAATATATTTAGGAGTCATTGGCGAAAGGCGATGCTTTTGGTTAAATAAGAGATGTCAGACCTACATTGCCTGTATTGTAGGATGATAATCCTCACAATATAATTTTGAGTGTAATGCAACACATTTTAATGAAGTCCGGAAACCGCTAGAACATGACGCTGGTAATGGACGGGGTTTAATGGGGTGCAAACTATTGAAGCGCTATCCAATTTCTGTTGAGTTTTAGAAAAGTAGGCTCGAATTGTGGTTTCCTGCATCCTTTAGTGGGCCTTCCGGTTACTGCACGACTTTTATGGATGGTGCAATTTCCCGCGAATTACGCACGTTTTACTATGATGTGCGAAACGCTTCGAGGTTTTCTTAATCATTGCGTGCAGGGGGTGTAGGTAGTTGTGTTTGGTGATCTACACTATTGAAGGCAAACGAGCTATCTAGCGGGCGAGACAAGGCAAACGGGCCTTGGTTACAGCTAGCAGGCTCGTTAAAGGAGTACGAGCATCAGGTTGGAAACGGGCAGTCAACCACATGGTTATAGCCTTTTTAACCGCTTCGACAAGTATCGATAATCCCGACTTCGCACACAAACAACTTGACACGCTCACGAGGGTGGGCTCCGCCGAAGCTTGAGTTATCGAATGTCGGCCAATGTTAAAGAAGGAATATAAAAACAATAGTTTTTATTGGATAAACCTGGACATCAAGGTAAAAAACAAGAAAAGCTCAGGGTACTTCAGGTTTCTAGATATATTGCTTAATAAAGCTTTGCAATGTGTAATTATATAAAGTCGGCTGGTTGTTGGCTTACATTTGTGCGTGGTATCCTCCCAGGTGAGCAGCGAGTAGGAATCAAGATTCGGGTTGTACCCTGGGTTTATCCTTGGTGTGTCCAGCCTCAAACTCAGATTTTACTCAGGAAAGTAGCTCACTGCGTAAGAATACAGCCGTAAAATTCGATTGCCTGAAGAGGGAAGAATGAGTAAATTGAGAAGAATACCTCGAGAGGGGAGAGTGGCTTTAACTGCAGTTCTTGCTGTAATTGCAGTAACTTTGGCTATGGTTACTGTCACGGGGGCAAGGGCTGAGGCTGCTGAGCCGACGGACTTCGAACCGAATTATGACATGGGGCTCGAGAGCGTACGTAATTCTGGGGATGATAGCTGGGGCCCGTTGGTGTGGGCCGGTACGCCACCTGAGGGAAACTCCACTGGAAATGCAGCGAACGATGTTGGGTGGGGCTGGTGCATTGACTACACGCAGGCGGACCCAATGCACAAAGGTGGTAGCTATAAGAAGTCTACTGCAGGTGCTCTAAGTTTCGATGACCCAAAGTATCAAGATGCTGTTATCGGACTCGCACTGAAGTTGCGAGATGCACAGGAAAATGGTCAAAAGCAGTTGGCGAAGAAATATATTGTGTATTTGAGTGCAATTATTTCTGATCCGTCGGGTCGTGAAGCTGCCATCAACTTCATAAACGGAAACCTAAGCTATGGAGACGCCAACAACGTGTCGCGTTTCCAAGGATTTGAGGGCAGCCCGCAAGAATTTACAGAGCTGACGGGGCTTCGTATCGTAAAGACTACCGCTCAAAACCTTGACGATCAGTTCGATGTTGATCCAAGCGTTAAAGTTGATAAGCAGCCCGCTGATGCATTCCTGACTATTGTCGGGCCAAACGGAATTTATAAGCATACCTCGGGCGGCGGCCAGCGTGTTTTGCCTCCGGATCAGCCCGGACTCCCTGACGACGACGGCGGCGAGGATAGGAATCCGGAGATTTCTACTCAGGCTGAGTTTGCCGGAGATGCTGATCAGGTTGTTGCTGGTGCTAAGGTGACCGATACCGGTGAC
>NZ_JBEHFT010000038.1:0-18564 GCF_040225455.1 Corynebacterium sp. KPL2838
CCTAAAAATCCCGAGTTAGGGATCCGCCCCCGTCCACCCCACCCGCGAGATTGACAAACTACATAGAAACACCCCCTTTTCTCATCCCAGTGAAAGTTGGGAGGGAAGGGGGCTCGTTGCTGCCATTTGTCTCTATCTGCTACCGCCCGTGCACCTGGTTCTGAGCAATTTCCAGCCCGTGGCTGGGGATTAGCTCCACTGCCTCCGCCGCGGTGGGCAGGGTGAAAGCGAGTTCCTCGCGCTCCTTGGCATTGAAGTTGCGCAGCACATAATCAGCTGGATCCTGGCGGCCCGGAGGACGACCAATGCCAATGCGCACGCGCATGTAGTCCTTCGTGCCCAATGACTTCGATGTCGAACGCAGGCCATTGTGGCCATTCTCGCCCCCGCCGCGCTTAAGGCGCACCACACCCGGGTCTAGGTCCAGCTCATCGTGGACCACCACGACGTCGGTAGGTGCGACATTGAGGAACTTCGCCAGCGCCGCGACCGGCCCACCCGACAGATTCATGTACGTCCGGGGCTTAGCCAGAATCACCTGTCGCTCGCCACCATCGGAGGTTTTAAACCGAGTCTGCACAATCTCAGCATTCGATTTCTTGTGCACGCTAAACGACGAAGGCATCGGAGAAGTCCGGCTGGCTAGTTCATCTAGCACCAGATGTCCGACGTTATGGCGGGTGAGTTCATATTTGGGCCCAGGGTTGCCGAGCCCCACGACAAGCAGAGGCGTGGTGGAGACGTTCATGAGTTCAATCTTGGCACACCGTGCACGGTCTTATGATTTTTCTGCGGGTGACTCTTCACGTTGATTGACTTTGAAAACGCCCCGTACTGGTCAAACAAAACTACAAGGAGCCGCGGCTCGTACACCTCGCCCGAGATAGCTGCGGCTTTCTGCTGCGCGTAGCGGTGTTCCATCTCCGCATGCACCCACTGGATAAGGCGGACATGCTCCGCGTCGGTTGAGGTGTACATCACCACATTGGGTAGGTGCTGCACCAGGGGAACGTAGTCCGAGCTACCTTTACCGTCGGCAATCATTACATCGGCACCCGCGAGCACGCAGCTAGTCAGCAGCCATGAGGCCCAAAACGACTTACCGCTACCAGCGCCGCCGCCGACCAGTGCGTGCGGTGAGCGCGCCATAGCAGCCGACAGCACTTCGCCGTCCGCCGTGCGGCCCTGCACCCACGCCAGGCGCGGATACGCGGCAACAGATGACGCGTAAAACTCTTCCAACGAGTCGGTGCCAGTTACATGGAGTTGCTCGTCTGCGCCAGGCACCCAGGGGGTCATGCGGGCAGCCCTCGGCGGGGTGACGATTGCCACACGGTCAGCGGCCAAACGGCGCAGTTCAACGTCGCATTTCACGACACCGCGCAGCTTTTCAACAGTCCGGTTCCAAACGTCGAACCCAACAGTCGGCGGGGTTTTCACTGCCAAATAACCGCGACCGTCACCTGTCACACCCCACCCCTGCGGAGTAGGGCAGAGGTAGGAGGTCACCCCGTCCGCGCGTTTAGTGACGTAGGCGAGACCCAGCTTGTGCATGGTGTGGTTCCAGTGTGCCAGCGTCGTGGACTGCACCAGCTCCTAGAGGCCGCGCGCGTCGCGCTTGACGAGCTGATAGCCGCGGGTGGCTTGCATGTCGTGACCCGCGACCTGCGCCGTGAGGCCATTGCTGGTTACGTCGTAGAAACCGGCGGAGCGCAGGGCTTCCACCGCGTCGCCGGTGTCGAGTTCCAGTGTCAGGCCTACGCTGTCCGGCTCAAACCGCACCACGTGCTCGTGCCACGGCTGCGGGGAAAACACCGCGCCGTAGATACGCAGCAGCTCGTGCACAGAGTCAGCGGGCAGCTTGCCGACCCCCGGCTCATGGAACGAGCCGCCCTTTACGTGCTGGGCAAGCTGTGAGTAGCGTTCGCGGTAGCTGGCGAGGTCAGCGACTGCCTCGTTGATAAGTGCGGGGCCGCAAAAACCCTCGTCCACGGTGTCCGTCTCTGCTACTTGCTCCGTGTCACCGGGAACCTGCGGCAGGGTGTCGTCGCCGAGTCCGGCGAAAAAATCTTTAGCCATTTTCTTACTCCTAAACGTTTGTCCATGACTCCGTTGCGACCTCCGCGTCCGGCCGGTCAGCGGTCGTCATGGTGAACACAAAATTGCCGTTTGACTGGTCGATATGAAAATCAAAAAGGTCTTTCACATTGAGGCGGCGACGAATGCGCTCCTCATTCTTTTCCAAGTCAGCGAGGCGGTACTGCGACGGCGCGGACACTCGCGCTTCCACGTCGCCAGTTTCCGCTAGTGGGGTCAGCGACACGGTGCAGCAGCCCGTGTGGAAAGCCTTGCCATTCTCGTCGTAGGTGGTCTTCGCCAGGCCGCCAGCCTCTAAAGCGTCGTCCAAATCAGCGAAGCGCCCGCGCCCTGTCTTCTGGTCGAACACGACCGTCACGGCACTGCGTGGCGGTACCCGCACCTCGTACCGGCGACCCCTGAACCATGCGGCGAGCCACAGGGCAATGGCGGCGACCGCCGTGTACCCGGCAGCAGCATTGTGCAGCAGCACCGAGACCAGATACAGCGCGGCGAGCACGGCGAGCCAGCGGAGCCACCGCCTGCGCCAGGTGGGCTGCCACAGCCACCGCGGAGTGTCGATGTGCGGCAGGCTCCACTGCGGGCGGGGAAGCCCCAGCCTGTCGAGCAGCCCGGCGCGGTTGTCCGTCTCCTGTGGCGGGGCGAAGTCAATGTCGGGGTCGCCGAGCGGCTGCATGATGGTCGTCTCGTCGTTATCTACTGGGTAGAAGACGCGGGTTTCGTCATTCATCGTTACCTCCGCAAATCATGGTGTAGGCGAGGAGATAGGTGGCATAGGGCTGCTTCACGCGCCCCTCGTCCAGTGCCTCGTTGTATATCGAGTACCGCTTGGAGGCGCTGGCCTCGCCGCATACCCACGCTTCCTGTGGTAGCTCCTCGCGCCAGCCGGAGTCACAGCCGTCGGGCACCAGGTAGGTGTCCGCGTCCGGGTCAGAGTTCACTTGGAAAGCGGGCGGGGTGCCAGTGCCGACCCACTGGAAGCAGGCCTTTAATATGTCGGGACGGTAGGGGCGGACTTGGCCGAGGTCGTCCACAAGCTGCTGCCCGCGCTCGTACGGCGACGATGTAATGGACGGCGTAGGCGACGGAGTAGAGGTGGCTGTCGAGGTCGGACTAGCTGTCACCGTCTCACCACTGCCACTGGTGCCGTGCGGCAGCCACAGCCACACGGTCAGCAGTGCCAGTGTAGTGCAGGCTGCATACGCTAGACGCGACACATCACGCGGGTGCGGGCGGCCGCCGCCATATTTCGCGGTAAGTAGCTCCGGGCCGGGAAGTGTGGAAGAAAATTCTTCGAACTCTCTTTGCGCGCCGTCGCTGTGAAACGGCGGCACGTCGAGGATTACCGATTTCATGCCGCTACCTCCAACCTAAGCGTCACTGTGACGTTTTCCCGTGTACTCACAGCAGACCTCCTAATAGGTGGAGTAGCTGGCTGGGGTCGATTTCCGCAGCGGCTCCGCCGCCACCGGCCAGCAGGAAGCCGAGGCCGACGTAGCCCAATTTCTTTTTCATGCTCCTGCTCATTTCCCGGTCACCAGCCCCAGCGCCTCGCGCAGCGGGCGGGCAGGCCACCGCAGCACACGACCCACCTGGACGGCAACAATTTCCTGGTCTCCCACGACGACATCGTCAAGCGTGCTTCGCTGCTGCGCCGTGACTCTGTCCCCGGTGCATTCGACGGCACTATCTCGGTTGACCGCGAAAACAACATTATTTGGGCAAACGGCACCCCGATCCAGGTCATCTACTCCAATGACCCGGCTACTGTTGACTACACCGCGTACGACCTCAACGATGCGATTGTCATCGACAACACCGGCCGCTGACGTGACCGTGAGGGGCTGTCACAGCACCTGCAGTCCAAGGGCGTTTCCAAGGTTCTGCTCACCGCGCCGGGCAAGGGCGATGTGAAGAACATCGTCTACGGAATTAACCACAGCATTATCGAGGAGTCTGACAGCATTTTGTCGGCAGCCTCCTGTACTACCAACGGCATTACCCCGGTGCTCAAGGTGATCAATGACCGCTACGGCGTGGCGCACGGCCACGTGGAAACCGCGCACTCGTTTACCAATGACCAAAACCTCATTGATAACTACCACAAGGGCGAGCGCCGCGGCCGCGCCGCTGGCCTGAACATGGTGCTTGCCGCCACCGGTGCTGCCAAGGCCGTGGCCAAGGCCCTGCCTGAGTTCGAAGGCAAGCTGACCGGTAACGCCATCCGCGTTCCCACCCCGGACGTGTCCATGGCGGTGCTTAACCTAGAGCTGGAGCAAGAAGTCGACCGCGATGAGGTCAATGACTTCCTGCGCAATGTCTCCCTGCATTCGGATCTGCGCCAGCAGATTTCCTACATTGCCTCCCCAGAGGTCGTCTCTAGCGACTTCGTGGGCAATACCAATGCCGGCATCGTTGATGGCATCGCCACCATCGCCTCCGGCAAGCACTTGGTGCTCTACGTCTGGTACGACAACGAGTTTGGCTACTCCAACCAGGTCATCCGCGTGGTGGAGGGGCTTTCTAATGCCCGCCCGGTGGTCCTGCCCAAGCGCTTATCTCCCTCTGAGCTTTAAGCTCGCATAATTTAAGGCCCGCGGAGTCCCCGCGGGCCTTAGTTATTTAATCGGTAGGGCGAAGTGCCCGTGTGCGCAGCAACCGCCTGGCGGCCCACGAAGTAATGGCGGCGAAAAGGAGGGTCATTATCGCAGCACAGGCGTAGCGTCCGGGAGAATCCGCATTCATCGGCCAGGCGGGGAAGGCAACGAGCCAAAGGATAGTCTTCGCGAGGACATCGCCGCCTACCGTCACGGAGACAATGGTGCCGACGATTGTCAGAGCAAGTGAGCTCCAAATACCAAAGCGGATGACGACGATGAGAGATATCACCGTAAGGACGTATCCCACGCCGATGGCTAGGGGTAATTGCGCTGGTACGGTTAGGGCAGCACCACCGGCGAAGATAACCGCGAGCGAAGCACACGTGCACACCGCTGTGATGATGCTCAGTAACCACAGGAGAAGGGCAGTAGAGCAGTGGCGAGATTCTGTATAAACAATTGGCCACGCGCCCGAGAACCCCGGCCAGACCAGCATAGGAAGTACACCGGCACCCACGGGGAGAAGCAGAAATACGAAGAATCCCTGTACATAACGTGGTGGGTAGATAAAGGCAATAAAGAACAGAGCTAAGGCGCTTGATACCAAGCACGTAATGACCGCTGGTGTCATTATGGCCCGGTGAAACCCCCGGAGCGCATCGGCACGGCGCGAGTGGGCAGCGGCACGAGAGACAGTGGCAGGCTGCCAACCCTGAGCTGGCGTGGCGGCGGTACTGACCGTGGGCGCCGTAACGCGCCGGCGTCGGGAAAGCGGACGTACTCGGCCAGGCGTCATGGTCGCGGTCAAAGAGCCTGCTACAGCGAGGATGAGGCACAACGCCAATGCCGGAAGCGGGCTTTCCTGCAGGAGTGGATCGCCAGGCTCGAGCGGAACCGAATTCTGGTGGATGCGCAGCGCAGGCAATAGTAACCGTAGCGGCCAGGCGGGCGGAAAGGCCCACCATAGCGGCCCCTCGACAACGCGAGGAAGCACACTAATGACCTGCCAGATAACCGCGAGGATAAGCGTGACGGCAAGGCCCAGCCTGCGGGCGCCTGCGGTCGCAAGCCCCGCGATGCCAATAGCCCCGATCAAAGAATAAGCCCCAGCGATGATGAGCAGCTGGTGGTCTGTCCGTGCTTGTATTGCAACCGCCGCCCAGGACAGACCGAAATTAAGTAGGTGAAATACTGCGAGGCTTGCCAAGACGATGAGGAACCGGGAGGCATGCTCGTAGCGAGGATGAAGCCGGCGCCATAGGGTGCCGCCGCTACGGCTGAGTGCCTCGCGGCGCTCAGGAATGCCAGCAAAAAGCGCTATGAGTGGAGCGTACATGCCGGTGATAAACATGGACTGCCAGCCAAGAACCCCGGTAGCGTCCTCAGCGGAGGAGGTGAACGCAGAAAAGAATACCGTCATTATCACTAGGGGCAGGGCGAGTAATGGTAGCCACTGCAGGGCGCTGCCGCGGCTGCGCAGTAGTTCTGCTGAGAGATACCGTCGATACTGGTTACTCATCGGTCTCACCATCTGCAGAAGTCAGGCGGAAGAATTCGGCTTCCAATTCACCGCTGGGGGCGAGTTCTTGCAGGGAGCCGGAATACCGGATGGTGCCTTGGGACAGGATAGTGATGTCATGGGCTAGGTGAAGGACCTCACCGAGTTGATGGGAGCTGACCACGACTGTGTGCCCAGCGGCGGCGAGCTGCTGGAGGAGCTGGCGCAGCTCCGCGATGCCCTGTGGATCGAGTCCATTTTGCGGTTCATCAAGCAATAAGATTTCTGGATCACCGAGTAGGGCCTGGGCTAAGGCCAAGCGGGCTTTCATTCCGGTGGAAAAAGACTTTGCCTTCTTAGAACCAGCTCCGGCTAGACCAGCAATGTGCAAGACACGGTCGATTTCAGTATCAGGCAATCCGAGAAGGCGGGTATGCACGCGGAGGTTATCCGTGGCAGAAAGGTGGCCATAGAAAGCCGGCCCGTTAACCGAGGCACCAACATGGTCGAGAACCTCGCGCGACCATGGTTTGCCAGCCACGCGCACCGTTCCCGAATCGGCGGGCAGAAGCCCGAGGAAAATGGAAAACAAGGTGGACTTGCCGGCGCCATTTCTCCCGAGCACAGCGTGTACGCGGCCAGGTGAAACACGAAAACTTATATCCCGCAGTACTGCCTGGGAGCCGAAAGACTTTGTGATGTGTTCGAAAGAAACCTCATAGCTCATACGAAAAGTATGAGCCGCGTTACTGCCTTAATCTTCAGCCCTCGAGACGGTCTTCGCGCCGGGGTAGTCCTACCACAGTAGGAGACTAGGCAATGCCAGCTTTGTGCGCCAGCAGCACCAAAGCCACGCGGTCGCGTGCAGCTAGCTTGGACATCAGCGCGGAGACATGCGTTTTTACCGTGGTATCTGCGATAGACATGTGGCCGGCAATCTCGCTATTTGTAGCACCGCGCGCGATGAGCGCGAGCACCTCCATCTCGCGCCGAGTAACTAGGCTAAGCCCTTGGCGTTCGTGCGGACTGAGCTGGCTGTGCGTTAGCGCCTTGCGGTAGCCCTCTAAAACAGGGCCCGTTACCTGGGAGGCGAGGACAGACTCGCCCTTAGCAACGTCGCGTACGGCTTGTACCAGAACCTCTGGATCAGCATTTTTTAGCAAGAATCCATGCGCACCGGCGGCAATAGATTGGGATACCAGATCTTCTTCATTGAACGTGGTGAGCATGATGATCCGGCAGTCAGGGGTGCGGGAGAGAATGGCTTGAGCCGCGGCGATTCCATCCATGCCAGGCATTCGTATATCCAAAATGGCCACATCAATGCGGAATCGAAGTGCCAAGGAGACGGCGTCGCCTCCGGAGGCTGCGGTAGCCACCACCTCAATATCTTCCTGCGCGTTCAAGATGGTCGATAAGGCAGCGACGAGCATCGCTTGATCGTCTGCAAGCATGACGCGAATCTTAGGCATGGTTGTCCTTGTGTAATGGAAGTTCCGCATCCAGTGTAAATTTCTGGGCATCACCATTGCTGGTTAAGTGTCCGCCTAACGCTTGGGCGCGTTCCTTAACTCCCACCAAACCCACACCGCTGCCGGATACCTCACTGGGCGTAGGCGACGTAGCGGTGGAGGTGAGGGTGACTCGTGCGGCATCGGAAAGCGTAAGTTTTAGCCGCACATGCGTGCCGGGGCCTTGATGGCGCAGGGCATTGGTCAGCCCTTCAGAAATGATGCGCACTACGGCTAGCTGAGTCAGCGCGGAAACCTCGTAGGAGGAAGGCAATTCCGCGTCAATCTTCAGACCAGCGGTGCGAAAGCCATCGATGATGCTCTGTACATGCTCGAGCTGCTGCGCGGGTTCTAACGCCGTGGGCCCCGTACTGCGTAGCGCCGTGACGATGCCGCGCACTTCCTCCAGCGCGGAATCCGCACCATCGCGAATGCTCTTCAAAGTGGACTCTGCGGCGGTGGTATCCGTGCGCGCGGCGATAATCCCGGCATTAGCCTGAACCTTGATCAAGGTGAGGGAATGGGCCAAGACATCGTGCAATTCCCGCGCAATGAGTAAGCGCTCTTCCTCCTGCGCTTGGTGGAACCGTTCTTGAGCTAAGCGCTCGCGTTGCCTATCCAGATCAAAATAGCGTGCGGCGATGAAATAGGCGCTGCCGAGCACTGCCCAATGCACCACCAGCAAGGCGATGTAGCGGCGATCTAGCTGGAAAGATAATAAAAAGGACTCGGGGTCAATGCGCCACATAGCAGGCGATACAAAGGAACCCAGAAACGCGGCGATAAGCACCGCGCGGGGAATTGAGCGGCGTTCCACGTAGCGGGAGGTGGCGTAGACGGCCATCGGCGCGGTCAATGCCCATGGGGTGACCCCGAGGTTTGCTGGTAGCTGGCTTATCCACGCCGCGGCCCACGCACCAAGGAGGACGATAAAGCCAGCTGCGCTGAGTACCGGTTTGGTACGCCAGACCCAGATGAAGGGTAAAAATAAAAGCGATAGCGCTGCTTGGATGAGTTCGATAGCACCGGGATTCGCCCATGCACTAATGAGATAAAACACCGCGATGAGCGCTGCCACCGCGGTGAGGATTTTATCCCCCAAGCGTGTTCTGGCGACGGTGTCAGTGCTCATAGTCGGACATAGTAGTACGCCTTCGGGGGGACTACTTCTTTTTGTCCTTCTTCTTGCTTTTCTTCTTACCCTTCTTTTTAGACGAGTCCTCTAGCTTGGCGGCTACATCCGGCACATAGCGGAACTCTTCGCGGTCTGGGCGCTCGTAGGTCTTGCCATCGGAATCGGGACGGTGTGGGATTTCCGGCAGCTCGCGCTCGATCTTTTCGTAAGGGATGGTATTGAGCAGGTGCGAAATGACGTTGATGCGCGAGCGCTTTTTATCCTCAGACTCCACGGTGTACCACGGCGCGGTCGGGGTATCGGTGTGGATGAACATGGCATCCTTGGCGCGGGAATAGTCTTCCCAGCGGGTAATGGATTGGAGATCCATGGGGGAGAGCTTCCAGCGGCGCAGCGGATCATTGCGGCGGGATTCAAAGCGCTTAATCTGCTCTTCATCAGAGACAGAGTACCAGTACTTGCGCAGGATGATGCCGTCTTCCACAAGCATCTGCTCAAAGGTGGGAGCCTGGTGCAAGAAGCGGACGTATTCTTGGTCGGTGCAAAAGCCCATGACGCGCTCAACGCCGGCGCGGTTGTACCAAGAGCGGTCAAAGATGACGATTTCGCCCTTGGTCGGCAGCTTTTCCACGTAGCGCTGGAAATACCACTGGCCCTGTTCGCGCGAGTTCGGGGCCGGAAGAGCCTCGATCCGGCAGGTGCGGGGGTTGAGATACTGCGTGATGCGCTTGATGGCAGAACCCTTGCCGGCGGCGTCGCGGCCTTCCATGATGATGACCACGCGGGCGCCGGTTTCAACAACCCACTGCTGCATATCGACGAGCTCTGCTTGCAACCGCTCGAGCTCTTTTTCGTAGGCCTTCTTATTCAGCTTCTTAGGGGATTTGCTGCTTTTGGTGCTCATTCTTCCAGCTTAACGGCTTGGTGGCCCTATCTAGAAAACTGGTGTGCCCTCGTAGGAGTGAGAACCCAACCACAGCTTGTGCGGGGTATGTGCAGCAGGCTTAGAGGCCGGGCTCGCCGTAGCGATTGGTATTAGAAATATGACCGAGCCCTTCGATGTCTATGGCGACCGTATCGCCATCCTGGAGGAATTGCTGCGGGTCGCGGGCAAACCCAACGCCTTCGGGCGTACCGGTCACGATGACGTCACCGGGGTTGAGGGGATAGAGCTGTGAGCAAAATTCGATGAGCTCAGCGATGGAAAAGATGAGGTCATCGGTATTGTCTTGCTGGCGCACCTCGCCATTAACCGTGGTGGTCAGCCGCGCGCTTTTGCCCGGCGCCCATTCATCAGGGGTGGTCAGCCAAGGCCCAAAGCCTGCGGTGCGATAAAAAGACTTGCCCGCGTGGAACTGGCTGGTCTGACGCTGAAAATCGCGCAGGGTGTAGTCATTCATGATGGAATACCCCGCCGCGTAATCTAATGCGTCTGCGCGGGTTACGCGGTGCGCGCGCTCGCCGATGACCACCGCTAGCTCACCCTCATAGTCCAGCTTCTGGGTTGCGTACTCGGGGATATAGACGTCATCGTAGGGGCCAGTCAGAGCATCGGCGAACTTGATGAACAGCGTGGGGTGCTCTGGAAATTCACGGCCCATTTCCCGGATATGCTTGGCGTAATTAAGGCCTACGCAGATGATCTTCCCTGGCGTTGGGACGACTGCTTCTAAATCATGCTGATTAAAGACTATTGGCTCGCCGGATAGTTGTGCGGCCTTGCGCCAATCTTCGCTGCGCAGCAGCGCTCCTACGTCTTCGTAGTCCAGCTCCACTCCCACATTATCGCCTTCAATGCGGATTGCGGAGTTGCCGAACGCGGTGCGAAGAGTAGCCAATTTCATGCCAGCTAGTCTAGCGCACTCCTTATTTCTGCTACTGCGTCAGCGCAGAGGATGGGGATCTCCACCTTTTCTTGTTTGGACCACGGCTTGAGCACAAACGATGCCGGATCCATCCGGCCTGGCGGCCTTCCGATGCCGATAGAAAGGCGCTGATAGTCCTTAGTACCGAGCGACTTCGTAGTAGAGCGCAGACCGTTGTGCCCGTGATCGCCACCGCCTTGGTGCAATTTCACGGTCCCGAAGTCGAGTTCTAATTCATCGTGCACCACCACAATATCTGCGGGTGCCAGATGGAAGTACTGGGCGAGTGCCTTGATCGGCCCGCCAGACAGGTTCATAAAGAACCGCGGTTTAGCGCAGATTACCTTGCGCCCGGATAGCATTCCTTCCGCGACCTCGGTATTAGTCTTCTTATACACCGAAAAGCTGCTCATTAATTCACCGGCGAGCTCATCGGCAACGTCGAAGCCGACATTGTGTCGCGTGCCGGAATACTTCGGGCCAGGATTGCCAAGGCCTACTACGAGTAGTGGAGTCACTGCATTATTGTCGCATAAATTGAAATTCTATTGGAAATACAAGTCTATGCTCCATAGAATATGCCGCCGAGTATCATTGCTGCTCGGCTCCTAAAAATACCTCTTACAGCGGTGGACTTGGGGAAGTATCGTAGTGATTAAGGAGGTGCGCCCCATGTCCGAAAAATCAACTGAAGTTGATCGCGAAACCGAAAATGTACCTAGTAGCAAAGTTGCTGCTGCGCGGCTCATTATCAAGCGCGCTAAGGAAGGCAAGGGCAAGATTGAAATCACGCCTAGAATTCGTGAACTTGCCGGACAAGATTTATAAAACCATCTATAAAACTGCGATATCGCCGTGAGCATTGCTGCTCACGGCGAAATGCGTTTGGGGGAGTGGGAAACTACTCCTCGGAGTCGTCGGATTCGGAGGACTCGCCTTCGCCCTCTTCGTCGACGGAGTCGGCACCAGCGTCGGCGCCGCCTTCCTCAGCAGCCTCAGCGGCCTCTTCGAGCTCCTCGTCAACCTCAGGCAGGGAGATGGAGAGGATAACGGTCTCTGGGTCTGCCACCAGGGTGGTGCCTTCCGGCATGGTGATGTCGGCGGCGGTGATGACCTCGCCGTCCTCGAGGCCCTCGATGGACAGCTCGATCTCTTCCGGAATGCTTAGTACGTCAGCCTCAACCATGAGGACGTCTGCATCCTGAATGTGCATGGTGCCCGGTGCGGACTCGCCGGTCAGGGTAATCGGAACCTCAACCTCGACCTTCTCGCCGCGCTTAATCAGCAGCAAGTCAACGTGGTCGATGTCCATGGTGAGCACGTTCTGGTCAACGTTCTTGACCATGGTCAGGTACTGCTCGCCCTCAAGCTCAAGCTCCAGAACGGCGTTGACACCGTTGTTGCGAACGAGGGACTGGATGTCCAGCAGTGGCACTGCGAAGTGTACGGGCTCCTGGTCGCTACCGTAGATTACGCCGGGAACCTTCCAGTCGCGGCGCAGGCGGCGGGCGTAGCCCTTGCCAAAGACGGTACGTGGTTCTGCTTTAATAATTGGGCGCTCTGCCATGATGCAATCTCCTTTGTCGGTGTAGTGCGGCGAGGCTATCGAAGGTATAAAAACGACGAAAGCCTGCCGATGAACGTCTTGGACGAGTCATCGCAGGCGTCAATAAAAGCAACATGCTCTAACTTCAATCGCGTCGATAACGGCTTCCCAATTTTTGAGTCGCCCTCGCCGAGACTGAGTTAGATTAGCATCTCTCGGCCGACGAAACCAAAACCCACCCCGTTAATCTTCCTTCGCGCCCTTTCCTCAGATTGCGCCCTTCGCGCTCACCGGCGGCGCGTATATCTGTAACTCGGGTTACGCAGTGAGCGCGAAGGGCGGGTGGGAGAACGGCAGGCTGTGGTGCTTGCGCGTACCTGCGACGCCCTTGGCGCTCACGGGGATGGAAAACACCAACACCCCGCCGTTCACGGTGAGCGCGAAGGGCGGGGTGCGAGGTGTAGTGCGACCGGCGAAACGCTTATGCGCGATCGAAAAGGGTAGTCACGGAACCGTTTTCGAAGATCTCGTGGATGGTCCGAGCCAGCAGTGGGGCGATGGACAGGACCTTGAGGTTGGACCAGCCTTCGGTGGACTGCGGCAGGGTATCGGTGGTGATGACTTCCTCGGCACCGCACTCGGACAGGCGCTCGCGGGCAGGGTCAGAGAAGACGCCGTGGGTGCAGGCGATGATGACCTTCTTTGCGCCCGCTTCCTTGAGCACACGCACGGCGCCGGCGATGGTGCCACCGGTGTCAATCATGTCATCGAGAAGCACGCAATCCTTGCCCTCAACTTCACCCACCACGCGGTTGGAGACCGTCTTATTGGCCTCGGTATTGGAACGGGTCTTGTGGACGAAGGCCAGCGGGGCATCGCCCAGGTCGTGGGCCCACTTTTCGGCGACCTTCACGCGGCCGGCATCGGGGGAGACTACGGCGATGTTATCGGTGGCGTACTTGGACTTGATGTAGTCGGTCAAGATGGGCTGGGCGTGCATGTGGTCCACCGGGCCGTCGAAGAAGCCTTGAATCTGGTCCGTGTGCAGGTCTACCGAGACGATGCGGTCCGCGCCGGCTGCCTGCAGGAGATCTGCGACCAGGCGAGCGGAAATGGGCTCGCGGCCCAAGTGCTTTTTATCCTGACGCGCATATGGGTAGAACGGCAAAATCGCAGTGATGCGCTTAGCGGAACCACGCTTCAGTGCATCGATCATGATGAGCTGTTCCATCAGCCACTTATTGAGCGGTTGGGAATGCGATTGCATAACGAAGCAGTCAGCGCCGCGCACGGACTCTTCGAAGCGGATAAAGATTTCGCCATTGGCGAAGTCCCGGGCGGTGGTAGGAACCAGATCAGTCTTGAGTTCCTTTGCCACTGCCTCTGCCAATTCTGGGTGTGCGCGCCCAGAAAAGAGCTTCATGTTCTTGCTACTACCAGTTACTTTGCCAGTCATAGGAGAATATGCCCCTTTACTTTTCGTTGTCCTGTGCACGGGCTGCGGCTTCTGCCGCTGGGGTGCCCGGACGCTTCTTTTCAACCCAGCCTTCGATATTGCGCTGTTTGCCACCGGAGACTACGAGTGCTCCCGCGGGAACATCGTCTTTAATTACTGTACCCGCACCGGAGTACGCGCCATCACCGACATTGACTGGAGCGATAAACATCGTATCTGAGCCGGTGCGCACGTGGCTGCCAATGGTGGTGTGGTGCTTGTTCACACCGTCGTAATTGACGAAAACGGAGGACGCACCAATATTTGATTCCTCGCCCACGGTGGCATCACCAATATAGGTAAGGTGCGGCACCTTGGTACCGCGGCCGAGCTCGGCATTCTTCGCCTCGACGAAGCCGCCGAGCTTGCCGTCTTCGCCCACGATGGTATTCGGGCGAATATAGGTAAATGGCCCGATCTTGGCGTTGACGCCGATGACGGAATCGCTGCCGTGCGTGCGGACCACGGATGCGCCGGTACCGATCTGCATATTCGTCAAGGTGGAATCCGGGCCGACCTCGGCATTATCGGCGATGCTCGTTGCACCCCACAGCTGGGTGCCGGGGTGGATGGTGACATCGGTGCCGATGGTGACATTGACACCAATCCAGGTGGTTTCCGGATCGATGATTGTGGCACCGCCGCGCATGGCTTTTTCCACCATGCGGCGATTGAGCTCGCGGCCGGCGGCGGCCAGCTGCACGCGGTCATTGACCCCGGCGAGTTCCTGCGGATCGGCGGCCACGTGCGCACCCACGCCATGTCCGGCGGTGCGGGCGATTTCGAGGACATCGGTAATGTAGAGCTCGCCCTGCGCATTATTGGTATCAAGCTTGGTCAGGGCATCCCGCAATGTTGCCGCATCGAAAGCGAAAACACCGGAGTTGACCTCATTAACTAGGCGCTGTTCTTCGGTGGCATCCTTGTGCTCCACGATGGCGGACACAGACCCGTCTGTGTCGCGAATGATGCGGCCATAGCCGGTGGGATCTGCAATGCGCATGGATAACACCGTGACCGCATTGCCTTGAGCGGTGTGGGTATCGCGCAACCCCTCGATGGTTTCTGGGGTCAAAAGCGGCACATCACCGTTGGTGACGATGATGGTGCCTTCGAAATCAGAAATTGGGCAAATCCCGCAGGACACGGCATGGCCGGTACCGCGCTGTTCTTCCTGCAGGGCCTGCACGACCTCACGGTCCAGCTCATTCGCAATTTTTTCTACGACGGGCGAGACCTGCTCGCGCTGGTGGCCCACGACGGTTACGAGGTGATCCGGGTTAATACCCGCCGCGGCGTGCAGCGCGTGTCCAAGCAGCGTGCGACCGCCAATTTCGTGCAAAGTCTTTTGCTTTGTGGATTTCATGCGCGTGCCGGCGCCCGCCGCAAGGACGACGACGGCACTTGGGGTAGTTGCTTCCACGGTCAACAAAACTCCTGGGGGTTGAGTTTGATTAGTTCTTCGGGCTTTATCTTATAGTCCATATTTAAACTATGTGCGAGAAACCTCCTTAAGGCTGCCCGCGCGCCACACTCCAATAAAGCCGACGAGCGCCAAGAAAATCAACGCTGCCTCTGGCCCCGCGAGAGCGATGACGGAAGAAATACCACCCACGATGAGCAAAATAATGCCCATCATGGTGTTAGCCGCACCCACGTACTGCGTCCTTTTATCCCCACCGGCCATATCCACTACGTAGGTCTTTCGCGCCACGCGAACAGACGTATGCGCGAGATTGACGGCAAAGAAGCCGAGCGGCATGACCCAAGCATTCATAGCGTCTGGGGCCCAGTGGGAACTAGCCACGATGAGCAGGATGATAACGGAGGAGGCGGCAGCACCAGCCGCCATGGTGTTTTTGGAGGATTTATCCGAAAATATGCCAGAAACTCGCCCACCGATAAGTGAGGCCAAACCAGAGGCAATCACGAAGCCGAAGACACCAGATAGGTCATCGTGCAGCAGCACGATAAAAGCGGTAGAAAGCGCCGAGACCAGCAGCAGTGCGCGAACGATGACGAAGTTGCGGAACTGGGCATCGTCAGTGAAAAGCTTCCACGTATCTGACCACCAGCTCTTATCGATGCCCTCTTGTTCCCCCTCCGGCACCGGCTCTTCCACGTGCGAAAATACCCACGTGGCAATGGCCCAGGTAGAAGCGCCGACCAATAAAACGATGCCCATAGTAGAGATCGTGAGATCCCCCAAGAGGAATAAGATGACACCGGCAAGCAGGGTGGCCCCGCCGCCCAAGGCCGTTGCGGATCCAGTCACCCGGCCGCGCTGTCCCTTGGAAATCGTGCGCGCTTGGACGTCTTTGCCAGCGATGGAACACAACGCGCGGAACAGGGAAAGCGCCGCCAATGCAAGAAGTACAATCACGCCCAACCATGCGCCGCGTATAAAGAAAGCTGCAAGGGCAATCACGGCGGCGGAGATAGCTTGGCCGGTCGAGCCGATCATCCACAAGCGCTTGCGTGCGCGGTGCGTGGTCACCCAGGGGGTAAGAGCGGCCTGCGGCAGCATGGAGCCAGATTCCCGGATAGGGGTAAGCAGGCCGGTGAAGAAGGCGGGGACGCCTGCCGCATTAAAGAGCGCCGGCAGCACCGTTTTGGAGGCAACGATCTGGTCGCCTAAATTTTGTAGGCCATTGGACCAGATGAAGTACCTGGCATTTGAGTTAGACATGAAAGAACTTTCGAGATAACCGAGACAAAGCGGGATAACACTGTAATCCGGTCAGAAGAGACCGTCTATCAACTTTACTCACTTCCTACCCCTAGAAAGGGCGAAACCGCTGCGATCGGCTATGTTCAGTAGTTGTTATGCACGACGTGGATCCCCTCATCAACACGATGTACCAGGCCTTCGATCTGATCGGAGTGGCCTTGAACGGCATCATCGGTGGCACGATTGCCCGCCGCCGCGAATTCGACATCGTCGGGTTTATTTTCCTCGCCTTATTTTCCGGCCTGGCTGGCGGCATGATCCGCGACATGCTTATCGATGACGGCCCCGCCGCCGCCATTTCAGATCCCTGGTACTTGGGCCTTGCCTGCACCGGGGCGCTGACCGCCTTTCTCATGGAGCTGAAGGGAAAGGCGTGGGAGATTTTTCGCGAGCACGGCGATGCCATCATTTTGGGTATGTGGTCTACCACCGGTTGCGTGAAGGCACTGGCTGCGGGCATGCCTATGATCCCGTGCGTGTTTTTAGGTGTCTTAACCGCCGTCGGCGGGGGAATGGTCCGCGATGTCGCCTCCGGTCAGATCCCTTCCATTTTCGGCGGCAGCCCCCTCTATGCAGTGCCGTCTATCGTGACCGGCATCGTCATGGTGACCTTTGCATCCTATGACCAATTCGCCTTGGGCATGGTGGTTTCCCCAATCGTCGGCAGCGGCATGGCCATTATTTCTTACTGGAGGGGATGGGTCTTGCCCCGCGCCGGGGTTGCGCCAGTGAACTACACCGCGGCACAGGTGGCCGCGATTGCCAAGAAGGCGGAGCTAAAAGGCTTTCGCCGCGGCCGGCGCAAGCGCTAGCGGCTTAGATGGGGCATCGGCCTACAGCGTCGCCAGCTTTAAGGCAGGTTGGTGACGATGGCGATGATGATAAGGATAATAAGGACAAGAACGCTCCACCTAAGGAATGGATCCTTGGTTAAGGGCAACGGCTCCTGGGAGTCGTCATCAGGTTCCGGGGAAGACGGGGAGTGTGGAGCGTTCATGGCAGGAATCCTTCCGAGTGCAATGGTGCCTCAATGCTAGTGAGGGTGACTACAGATTATCCACTGCGTACTGTGCTTCTTCAGCGGTGAACTTTTCGCCGTATTCGCTCACGAGTTGGTCATAGATGGCGTTGGGTGACATGCTCATCGTTTCTTCGTAGGTGCGGGCCGTTTGAAGAGCATTATCGTGATAGTCCGCTTCCAAATTATCAATGGCGTACTGGGCGGCTTCCGGGCTGAATTGTTCGCCGTACTCGCTGCTGAGCTGGTCGTACAATCCCTGCTTGGACATGTGCATGGTATCTGAGTACAGCTTGGCACTCTTTAACGCATTTTTGAATTCGCGCGGGACGTTCTGGTCATCCTGCGTGGCGTGGGAATCTTCGCCTGCATCAGCTTCCTGGGCTTCTTCCTCCGGGGTGGCCTCCACCGCGTCTTGCTGGGTGGTTTGGTCCGTGGAGTCTGTGCTGCTGCTGTTTTCATCATCGCTGCCGCCTAAACCGGCAATGATGGCGATAACGATGAGGACACCGAAGATGATCGCGCCCCATTTGAGGCACCCGCCCTTTTTCTTCTGCGGCGCGTCAGCTGGTGGTTGACCAGCCTGTGGTTGGCCCGCGGGTTGAGAATTATTGGAATACGGAGAGGGAGAAGGGGAGGGGGTACTCATGGTGAGCGTTCCTTTCAATGTGGGTGAGGGATATGGAAGAAAGTTTTCCGACATTGGCCACATTGTCGTGACTGTGGTCGAGAGAGATTAGCGAAGTGGATCTTTAGCAACATGGACAGTGGAATCTTGCACATCACCCAGATCAACGACGATGGTGCAGGAATAGAACTCCCGGACTGGGGTGCCCAAGCCATTGGGGAAATCAACTTGGCCAAAGGCGTGGTACGTCCGTGGCGAATCGGTTATAGAATCTGGCGACTGAATATCAATCTCTTCTGGAAAACTGACTCCGCCGGGATACTTGGCCCGGTTGGTTACTTGCTCGCGACATTTATCCAAAGCAGGGACCTGACCCCCTTTTGGTGGACACCTGATATCCAGCCTAGTCGGGCTGGGAAGAAAGGTAATCTACCACCATG